>CATKEA010000092.1 GCA_949746915.1 uncultured Bacilli bacterium | reverse complement strand
TTGGGGTCTCTACCAGTAATTTTTAATCTATATCTATTTAAAATCAAGTTCTAATATATCTCCTGTAATTAATATTTCGTTATCTAAGAGTTTTTTTACTACTAGTTTTTTTCCAATAATAAGAAGAGTTCCTTTTTTATATCTAAGTGATATCTTATCTTCTTCCATATAATTTATTTCTAAATAATTATTAACATTTACCATATCATTAGTAAGTGTAATATTAAAACGATCATCTTTTATATAATTTGCAAATTTATCAAACATTATATCACCCATTTAATTGTATGAGTGACTGCTTAAGTTTATTTCTAACAGTTTTATTTTTCGTATAAGAAAACTGCACAACTTTTGATTATGCAGTTTATTATGATAATTTATTTTTTATTATCTCACTTACTTCTTTCATGTCTGCTTTACCTTTTAATAATGGTGTAACTTCTTTCATTACTTTTCCCATATCACTTGGTTTTTCTGGTAATACAACAGCAAATACTTTATCAATTATTTCAAGAATTTCCTCTTTTGATAATTGTTCTGGTAAGTATGATTCTAAAACATAAATTTCTTCTTTTGTTTTGTCTACTAAATCTGTTCTATTTCCTTTTTCAAATTCTTTGATTGATTCTTTTCGTGTTTTAATACCACGACTTACTACTTCTACTGCTAAATCATCAGACATTTCTTTTTTCTGATCTATCACAGCTTGTTTCATTCCAGCTTTGATTTCTCTTATTACTGTTAAACGAAGTTTTTCATGATTCTTCATTGCATCAATTAGATCTTGATCAATTTTTTTTACTAATTCCATATTAGCATTCCTCTTTTCTATATAATATTATAATTCTGTTTATTATTATATCACATTTTTATTTATTATAACATAAAAGGACTAATATAAAATTAGTCCCTATTTCCTTTTGTTCTGTTTCTCTTTTTAGTGTTTTTAATTCCTTCTTTTTTAGCAAGTCTTCTTTTAACTCCAGGTTTGTCATAACCTTCTCTTTTTTTACATTCAGAAGGGACTCCATCTTTTGCTACTTTTTGTTTGAATCTTCTAAGAGCAAAATCAAGATTTCCATTTTTAACTGTTACTTGAGTCATCAATTTTCCCCTCCTTCCAAGTTTGCAAAGGATTTTTTTACTTATCCTCGCCACTACAAAAGATTATATTACAATATTCGACATTTTTCAACAAATTTTTTGTATTTTTTGTGTGTTTCTTTAGTTTTTTTGAAATTTGTAGTGATTTTTTTTAATTTTACTACCATTTTAATACTACTTTGCCTTTTTTACTCTTATTAAAAATACTAATTATAAACCCATTCTTATTTATTTCATTCTCTAAATATTTATTAAAATTCCTTCTATTTATTCCAGTTTTCTTAAGATTATTCTTACATGAGTTTTTATTTAGAGGCTATTGTCAAATTAGTTAGTAATTTTTTTATTTTTTAACATTAATAAAAATTATTACAAACATAATAAGATAGCAGTAATGATCTTTAATATTCTTACTATTTTATTGAATCACTAAATCTTTTCTTTGTACTTTTCTAAAACTTCTTGCATTTGTTTTTTATTTAAAGTTACTATAAAGTGTTCAACATCATAGTCTTTGTCTTTTTTGATATTATTTAAAAAATTAGTATATGAACATGCTCCTGCCATTTGATTGTCGAATACAAAACCAATATACCAATCTTTTATTTCAATATCTTGATCAGTCATAAATAGTTTAGTTCGATATGGTAAAACTGAGGTAACGTCTTCTGTTATAACATATATTCCAAAGGTTGTGCCATCTTTTCTTTTGTATATATTGGGTGAAGAATAATATACATCTTGCATTTGAATATTATTCATGAAGTTTCCTAATACATCTAAATTCTCATTAATTTCAACTAAATCTTTTTTGCTAATAGAAATTGGATTCATCACTCCAAAAAGATACATATATTCATACTTTCCTTCATCAATATCTTGCTTCATTATACTTAAAGTTCTTTGGCTTAATAAAGTATCATCTTTAATACATGATTCTATTTCTCCTAAGCTTTTATTAACACCATCTTTAATAAACTCTTTGGCATTCATTTTTTTACACAATGTTTTTATGTAATCATAGAAAAAACTTATTTCAATACTACTAGTAGGTATAGGCATTCTAAGTTCAATAGAACCTTTTTTTAGAGATATTTCATAACCTCGGCAAATATGGTCTTTTAAGAAAACAATAGTGTATTCACCTGTTTTATTTTCGTCTAGTCGATATGCCGAATCTATAATACCATAGCGCATATTTTCTAATATAACATCCTTGATTGCTAATTTTTTCTTTAATAATCCTCCACTTTTAATTGTGACATCAATAGCCATATTATCATCTCCAATTGTAGTTATTTATTAAATTATATCATTAAAATTTCGAGTTTTAAAGACGTTTTAAAAAAATAAAGAACTGTTTAATCACAGTTCTTATCTATTTATTGTATTTCATCTATTCTCATAAAGTTTGTTTTACTATTTTTAGGAAATCCTCCAGTAGTAATGATTAGATCGCCCTTTTTAAGCTCAACAAATTTCTTTGCTGCTTCTATACTTCTTGCAAGTACTTCATCAGTTGAATCTAACTCACTTACAACAACAGGATATACACCCCAGTTAAAGGCTAGCCTTCTTCCGGTTTTTTCATCAGGTACTAAAGCTAGTATTGGGGCATTAGGTTTTAAGTTACTAATAGCTCTAGCAGTTAGACCACTCATAGTTGCAGCACATACTACTTTAACATCTAAACGATTAGAAGTTTCTACAACATTATTGGCTATAGCATCTGTTTTGTCGTATAATTTAGTATTTCTAGATGCATAATCAAATTCTGCAAATTTTTCTGTTGTTTCACAAATTTTAGCCATAGCAGCAACAGTTTCAACTGGATGTTTACCAACTGTTGTTTCTCCTGATAACATTACAGCATCTGTTCCATCTAAAACAGCATTAGCAATATCACTTGTCTCGGCTCTTTTTGGACGCATATTTTCCATCATTGTTTCAAGCATTTCAGTTGCAACAATACAGATTTTTCCCATACGACGAGCAATTTGAATCATTTGTTTTTGAACTATTGGTAACATTTCACTTGGAATTTCAGCACCTAAATCACCGCGGGCTACCATAACACCATCAGATACTTTTAAAATTTCTTCTAAGTTGTCTACACCTAATTGATTTTCAATTTTACAAATAATTTGTAAATCTTCTCTTCCATGTTCTTTAAGTATTTCTTTTACTTCTAAAACATTTTCAGGAGTAGAAACAAATGAAAGTGCTAAGAACTCTCCACCATTCTCACATGAATATTTGATATCTTCACGATCTAGATCACTAACAAATGGAATATTTAATTTAACACCTGGTACACTTAGACTCTTTTTATTTCCAAGTTTTCCACCATCAATTATTTTACAAGTAATACCATCTTCTTCAATACTTAAAACTTCAAGTTTCATTTTAGCATTTTCTAATAAGAAAGTATCTCCTACTTTTAAGTTATCTAATGCTTCAGGATGGTTTACTGAGAAACGCTCTTTAGTTCCAAGAACAGATTCTTTAACTATTCTAATAATTTCTCCTGGAATTAATTCAATAGCATCATTTTCCATCATTCCACTACGAAATTCTGGACCTTTTGTATCCCAAAGAATAGCAACATTCATTCCTGTTCTCTTACGTACCTCACGAACTGAACTACAGAATAATGCTCTTTCCTCTGGAGTAGCATGTGTAAAGTTTAATCTTGCAATATTCATACCTGCACGAACCATTTTCTCCATTACATCTGGTTGATTACTAGAAGGTCCAATACTACATACTATTTTTGTTTTTTTCATACTAACATACCTCTTTTCTCACAAAACATATAAAATTTTATCACAACAATTCAAAAAAGTGAATAGTTATTTGCTTATTTTTCACTTCTTTTCTATTAGTTTTTGACAAGTTGGGCAAAAATATGTGCCTCTTCCTCCAACTTTTATTTTTTCTATTTTAGTTTTACACTCTGGGCATGGATCATTGGCATGATTATGAACTTTTAAACTATGCTGAAAGAGACCATGAACTCCTTCTTCTGATGTATAACTTCTAATTGTTGTTCCACCTTCTTTAATAGCTTTATCTAATACTTCTACTGAATATTTTATAATGTCATTAAGTTCTTTTTCAGATAAAAATTTTGCTTTAGTAAGTGGATGAATTTTAGATAAAAATAAAATTTCATCATCATAAATATTTCCAATTCCAGTAATTATTGATTGATCTAATAAAACTGTTTTAATAGGTAGATTTTTATTTTTAAACTTATCATTAAGATAAGCACTTGTTAAATTTTTATCCCATACTTCAAATCCTAAATCTGAAAGTGGTTTGGTATTTTCTACTTCATTCTTTTTTATTAAGTACATTTTACCAAACTTTCTAACATCATGATAGCGTACTTCTTGATTGTTATCCATAGTAAAGACAACATGTTCGTGTTTTGACAACGGATCTTCTTTGGTTCTATAAAAAAATTTACCCTCCATTCTAAGATGGACCAAAAGACAATAGTCATCTAATTTAAAAACAATAAATTTTCCTCTTGTATCAATATCATGAATAGTTTGATTTATTAATTTTTCTTTAAAATCTTCTACTTTAATTCCTGCTATTATATTGTCATGATAAATATCAACTTTTATAAATCTTCTATTTAATAGATGCATTTTTAATTTTTTTGCTACTGTTATTACCTCTGGTTTTTCTGGCATAAAATCACTTCCTTTACGACTTTATTATTTGGCTTGATACCAATCTTTTCCAAATTCAATATCTACTTTTAATGGAACATTTAATTTATAAGTGTTTTCCATAATATTTTTTACTATCTCTTTTACCTCATCGGCTTCTTCTGTAACTACATTAAAAACAAGTTCATCATGTACTTGAATAATCATTTTACTTTTTAATCCACGACTTATAAACTCATTATAAATCTCAATCATTGCTTTTTTTAAAATGTCTGCACTACTACCTTGAATTGGTGTATTTAGTGCCATTCTTTCACCTTGACTTCTAATCATATAATTTTTATTATGTAACTCTTCAATGGTTCTTTTTCTATTCATAATAGTTTTGACATAACCATCTTTGTGCGCTTGATTAATCACTTTATCCATATATTCTTTAATTCCTGGATAAGTTTTTAAATATCCGTCTATAAAACCTTTGGCACTTGAAATATCTATTCCTAAATCTTCTGAAAGACCAAAGCTACTAATTCCATAAAGTATTCCAAAGTTTACAGCCTTAGCTGTACGTCTCATATCTTTAGTTACCATTTGTTCATTAACACCAAAAATATCAGCTGCTGTTTTAGCATGAATATCTTTTTCTTCTATAAAAGCTTCAATTAGATTTGTAGCTTTTGAAAGAGAGGCAAAAATACGCAGTTCTATTTGAGAGTAATCGCTTGATAAAATAAATGAGTCTGGGTCTGGAAGAAAGGCTTTTCTGATTAGTTTTCCTTCTTCTAATCTAATTGGAATATTTTGAAGATTAGGACTAACTGATGAAAGTCTTCCTGTTCTAGTTAAAGTCTGATTAAAAATAGAATGTACTCTTCCATCTGGAAATACTTCTGCTTTTAGACCAACTACATAATTACTTTGCAATTTAGCAAGCGTTCTATATGTTAAAATAAGTTCTACTATAGGATATCTTCCTACTAATTTGTCTAAAATGTCTTTACTTGTTGAATAATTATTGTCCTTTATTTTTTTAGGATATGGTATGTTCAAGTTTTCAAATAAAACAATCCCTAATTGTTTCGGAGATGAAATATTGAAGCTACATCCTGCCAAATCATATATTTCTTTCTCTAATAATTTTAATTTCTCATCTAGTTCTATCTCCATTTTATCTAAGAAAGTTTTGTCTACTATTATACCTGTTGTTTCCATATCTGCTAGGACTGTTGCAAGAGGCATTTCAATTTCTCTAAATAAGTATCCTGCTTCTTCTTTTTCTAAGGCATTTAAAAACTCATCTTTTGTATCGTAAATAAATTTAGCTTTTTTAATAGCATGGCTAGCTTGAGTTTCAATATCTACTTCATGAAGTTTACTTCCTTTTCCATAGATATTTTCATAAAAATCAATGTCAATATTCTTATTATTAGCTAAATAAGCAATGTCATCTTTAATATTATAGTTTAGTAAATAGCTTGCTATCATTAAGTCATACATACAGTTTTTTATATCAATATCGTTATAATTGAAAACAACTTTCATTTTCTTTAAGTCATAGGTATATTTCTTATAATTATCATTAAATAAAGTTTTATTTTCTTTTACAAGATTAAATGGAATATAATAAGAACTTTCATTATTATAAATGGCTACTCCAAGTGGTGTACTACGGTGATAATTTTCTCCTAATACTTCTAAATAAATAGCATAATCATTATTAATTTCTAAATCATTAATATTAGTTATTATTTTAACGTCTGTTGATACTTCTTCTTTTTCTTCTTTTCTGATCGTTTCTTTTGGAATATCTAGTTTTCTAATTATTGAGTAAAATTCCAAATCTTCTAACATGTTCATATAGTTGATAATATCAACGCCCTCATATTTTATATTCTCAAAAGATGTATCAAGCGGAACTTCTTTGTAAATAGTTGCAATATCATAGCTCATATAAGCATTTTCTTTATCATTTTCTAATTTTTCTTTCACTTTCCCTTTGATTTTATCAAGATTAGCATAAATATTATTTAGCGTAGTGTACTCATGTAATAAGTTTAATGCTGTTTTTTCACCAATTCCTTTAACTCCTGGAATATTATCTGAAGAGTCTCCCATAAGGGCCTTTAAATCTACCATTCTAGGTGGTTCTATGTTATATGTGTTTAGGAATTCTTGATAAGTCATTCTAATAAAGTCATTTTGTTTTAGTAATTTAACCTCAACATCATTAGTGATAAGTTGAAGTAAATCTTTATCACTAGAAATAATTGTAGCAATAAAATCAGCTGTTTCGCATACTTTTTTACTAAATGTTCCTATAATATCATCAGCTTCATAGTTATCAATTTCAAAATATTTTATTCCCATGGCTTCAGTTAACTTCTTAGCTATTGGAAATTGTTCCTTAAGTTCAGTTGGTGTTTCTCCTCTACCATCTTTATATGATTCATACTTTTCATGTCTGAATGTTTTTCCTTTATCAAAGGCAACCATGATATACTCTGGTTTTTCTTCTTTAATAATTTTATTCATCATATTTATATATCCATATAAAGCATTTGTTGATAAGCCTTTAGAATTTTTCATTGTATTTCCAGAATAAGCTGTTGCATAGTAACTTCTAAATAACAAGTTATTTCCATCTACAAGTATTACTTTCTTCATATAATTCACCCAAAGTTATTATAACATACTATTTTATAAAATTTATACCTGTGTAAAGAAAAAAGTAGTTTTTACTACTCTAAATTCCGATAAATAGATATATATAATACGAAAGAAAAACAAGCATCATAATAATTCCTTCTTTTTTAGTTATTTCTTTTTCACTTTTGGCAAATATATATAAAAGACCTGAAGAAAGAAATAATGCCAGAATATCAATTATATTGAAATTAGTTAATTTAAGATCACCAAATATAGCAATTGGTAACCCTAGTACTATACATATATTAAAAATGTTTGTTCCAATTATATTGCCAATAGCCATTTCAAATTCATTTTTCTTAGCTGCTGTTACAGTCATTACTAACTCTGGCAGACTTGTCCCAATTACTATGGCAACCATAGTTACAATTTTCTCACTAATATTTAAATTTTCAGCTAATCTTATGGCATTGTTTACTATTAAATCACTACTAAATACTATAACTAAAATGCTTAAAAGTAAATATAAAGAAGATACCCATATGTTAGATTTCAATGAACTTTCTTCTATTTTCTCATCCTTTTTATTTCTAACCATTTTAATTAAATAGAATACAAACATACTAAACATTAACATCAAAATAATTCCATCTGCTCTTGATAAGATATCACTAGTAGCTGGATTAAATAAAGTATCTAGAATCATAACAGCGAATCCTGTTGTAATAATAAATAATAAAGGAAGTTCCTTTTTAATAGTTAAATTTTTTATCTTTATAGGTCTTATAAAAGCTGATAGTCCTATTATAAGTAGGACATTAACTACACAACTTCCAATAACATTAGCAAGTGCCATCATTCCATTTTTAGAACTAATACTAGTAAAAGATATAGCTATTTCTGGAGCACAGGTTCCAAAAGAAACGATGGTCAATGCTATCAACATTTTGGGAACTTTAAATTTTAAAGCAATATTTGAGGCATTATCAACTAATATATCTGCTGCTTTAATTATAAGAATAAAGCCAATAATTAATAAACCAACACTATTTATCAAACAAATCACTACCTTATATATAGATTATAA
>CATKEA010000091.1 GCA_949746915.1 uncultured Bacilli bacterium | reverse complement strand
TAAGCGTTTACGGTATTTATTTTTATACATTTCAATTTATTTATAGGTATGATAAAATATGTAGAGTTAAGCTTGATTTATGTTGATTATATAAAATATGGTCTATTATATTAAATTTAGGAGGTTAATATAGATAAAATTAAAGAAATAAATGAGGTAATAAAAAAATATAATGAAGATGGTATTATATCTTCAAAAAAAATTAGTGATGGTCATCACACATTCAGAGAGCTTTATAAGCAAAGATTAATAATGTTTTGTACTATTTGTAATTGCTTTCCTAATTTATCTTGGAAATCAAGAAAGTACTTTGATGAAGAAAATGACCCAATGTTTAATGGCGACTTTATTGCAGGTATCAATACACCTGAAGGAATAGCAACATATCACATTAAATTAGAATATTGGGACTTATTTGAAATCCCAGAGATTGATAAAGCACCTAAATATGATAATTACACACCAGATGATGTTATGAATAGGATTTTATCGTTATCTAAAACTAAAACAAAAAAGTAGAAAAATACTCATATAAAGTAGATATATATAATTATTTTAAGATTATTTACTACTATTGAAACTCAAAAATGAAAGAATCATAAGTTTCCATAAATAAAGCTCATAGGGATATTTAAGAGGTTATGAAGCGTTACTGAAAAATATAATATTTTTATAGTAAAAAACAATATTACACATTATTTACACAAAACTATGTTATAATAAAAAAGAAAATAAGAGGTGAAATAATATGAAGATAGGTTTAGCAAGTGACCATCGAGGATATAAATTAAAAACAAAAATAGAGAATTATTTAAAAAAAAGAGGTTTTGATGTAATTGACTTTGGAACAACATCAACATCTTCTGTTGATTACCCAAATTTTGGAATACTTTTAGGAGAAGCAGCAAGTAACAAAGAAATAGATTTAGGTATAGCCATCTGTGGTACTGGAATTGGTATTTCTATTGCATGTAACAAAGTAAAAGGTGTTCGTTGTGCTAAAATATCAAATGTAAAAGAAGGAAAATTATCTATCATGCACAACAATGCTAATGTAATAGCTTTAAGTGGAAGCATGCCAACATTTAGAGCTTATGACATTATTGATGTAGTTTTAAAAACAAAATATATAGAAGAAGAGCGTCATCAAAGAAGAATAGATTTAATAACAGAATATGAACAAAAAAATAAAAAGTAGGGAAAAATATGGATTCTAAATTTTTATTATATATAGTAATAATTCCATTAGTAATATGGTCAATTGATTCGATTAATATTAATCAAATTTTTAAAAAAAATAAAGTAGTACAAGCTCAGTTCTTTTATTTTATTTTAACAATCTCTTTATCATATTTAGTAACTAATTTTATATATGATGTCTTTTTATCAACAAAATTTATTTAATTAATGTATAAATTTCCACAAAATAGGTAACAATTTAAATGAGGTGGAAATTATGCAAAAGAAATTGAGATTAAAACCATTTGTTATACCAGTAGTATACACACTATTAGTAGTAGCACTACTTGTAGGTACTTATGTAGCTACTAAGGATTTTTCTAAAGAAGAAGATACTTATCAATATGTATCAAATACCATTTTAGATAATGAGATACCAGTAATGAATACAGAAGTAACTATCATGAAACCATTTTCAAACGCAAATGTAACAATCGCTAAGAATTTTTATGATAATCAAAGTGATGAAGAGCAACAAAAGAATTCAATTATATATCATGAAAACACATATATGCAAAACTCAGGAATCGATTATACAAACAGCGAAGAATATGATGTTCAAAGCATCTTGGATGGAGAAGTTATAGAAGTAAGTCAAGAAGAACTATTAGGTAATGTTGTAACTATCAGACATACCAATGATATAATAAGTATCTATCAAAGTGTCAATAATGTAACTGTAAAAAAGGGTGATACTGTTACTCGTGGACAAGCAATTGGAAAAAGTGGATCTTGTGAATTAAATAAAGACATTCCAAACCATTTACATTTTGAATTATCAATAAAAGGGCAAATAGTTGATCCTAATAAATATTTCGATAAAAAACTAAGTGAGATATAGTAACCAAACTTTTATTCATAAATAAAGTAATGTAAATATATACTTTACTAAAGGTGAGTATATATTATGAATAAAAGAATTGAAGAAAGAGTAAGAGAAGAAGCCGCTTTTGCTTTATCAACCAATATGACAATTAGAGAAATATCAAAGCATTTTAAAGTTAGTAAAAGCACAACTCATAAAGACTTAAAAGAAAGACTTTTAGAAATAGATGCGACTATGTATAATAAAGTTAAAGATATCTTTGAAGATCATATTAAAGTAAGACACATAAGAGGTGGACAATCTACTAAATTAAAGTATTTAAATATGAAAAAATAAAAGAAATAGGTGAAGTCATGCGTGATATAGGAATAGATTTAGGAACAGCTAATGTACTTATATATGAAAAAGGTCGTGGAGTAGTATTAAATGAGCCAAGTGTAGTTGCTCTAGATACACAAACTAAGAAGGTTCTAGCTGTTGGTAAAGAAGCAAATGAAATGTTAGGAAGAACTCCTGGTAAAGTTCAAGCAATAAGGCCGATGCGTGATGGAGTAATAGCTGATTTTGAAGTAACAGATATAATGCTAAAATATTTTATAAAAAAGGCAATTGGAAAAAAACTGTTTCAAAAACCACGAATTTTAATTTGTTGTCCAACTAATACAACACAAGTAGAGAAAAATGCAATTCGTGAAGTTGCTGAAAGAATGGGAGCTAGACGAGTATTTTTAGAAGAAGAACCAAAAGTAGCAGCAGTTGGAGCAGGTATGGACATATCAAAACCAAGTGGTAGTATGGTTATTGATATTGGTGGTGGTACAACAGATATAGCAGTATTATCACTTGGTTCAGTCGTAACTAGTGCATCAAGTAAAGTCGCTGGAAATACTTTTGATAAAGATATTGTTAGTTATGTAAAAGACAAATATAAACTCTTAATTGGAGAAAAAACAGCCGAAGAAATAAAAATAAAAATAGGAACTGTAAATCCTAAAAAGAAAAAGGAAGAAATGGAGATAAGTGGAAGAAATATTACTACAGGACTTCCTAATATGATAAAAATATCATCAAATGAAATTGAAGAAGCATTAAGGGAAGATATTAAAAAAATAATATTAACAGCCAAAAGCGTTTTAGGAGATACACCACCAGAGTTATCCTCAGATATTGTGGAAAAAGGGATTGTTCTAACTGGTGGAGGTGCTTTAATAGATGGACTTACATATCTTTTAAGAGAAGAATTAAAAGTACCTGTATTAATATCTGATAATCCATTGACAAATGTAGCAGAAGGAACAGGAATATTACTAGATAATTTACATTTAATTGATGAATAGAAACTACAAAAAGTAGTTTTTTTTATAATCATTATTTGCTATAATTAAAACAGAAGGTGGTAGTAATGATAACAGAAGAAATGGAAAATATTATTGTAATAGTTGTTGTAACATTTTTATTTAGTGCATTAATAATGCCAATTATGAAAAAAATAGCTCATCATATAGGTGCTATAGATGTACCACGGGATGTTGAACAAAAAAGACATATTCATAAAAAACCAATACCTAAATTAGGTGGAGTGGGAATCTTTTTTGCATTTTTATTTGGCTATATGTGTTTTGGTGTACCAAGTATTAGAATGAATGCTATTTTAATAGGTAGTTTTATTATTATCTTAACTGGAATAACTGATGATATCCATGATCTAAAATCATCACATAAATTATTAGGACAATTATTAGCAGCATGTGTTATTGTTTTTTATGGCAAAATACAGTTAACTGAATTATCGGCTTTTGGATATAATTTAAATTTTGGTATTGTATCAATACCAGCTACGATTTTCTTTATTGTAGCATGTATAAATATTATTAATTTTACAGATGGTTTAGATGGACTAAGTAGTGGAGTTACATCTATATTTTATTTAACTACAGGAATTATAGGAATATATCAGGGAAGAGCTTTGAGTTTAGAAATGATCCTATCTTTTATAATGCTAGGAGCAACATTAGGGTTTCTTTTGCATAATTTTTATCCAGCTAGTATTTTTGCTGGAGATTGTAGCCAATTTATGGGATTTATCATAGCTGTTATTTCATTATTAGGATTCAAGGGAACAGCTTTGACATCTTTATTTGTACCAATTCTTATTTTAGGGTTACCAATTATAGATACATTATTTGCTATAATTAGAAGAACACTTCAGAAAAAACCAATATTTAGTGCTGATAAAGGACACATTCATTATCAATTATTAGGAATGAATTTATCTCAAAGAACAACTGTTTTAATTATATATGTTATAAATATTTTATTTGCATTAACTTCTATTTTATATGTTTTAGGAGATAGTAAAGCTGCTATTATTATCTATGCTATTTTATTAGCAATTCTTATTTGGTTTGTATTTCATACTAATATTATTACTGACAAAAGGCCACCAAAACTAAAAGATATAGTAAAAAAGAAAATAAATGGTAACTAATTGTGAATAAATTGTCAAAAAAGGGGAAAATAAACTTTCTCTTTTTTTGCTATTGTGATAAAATGATAAATAGGTTGTACAAAAAGGAGACGATATGGTAAATTTTATCTTATATGAAGATAGTAAAGAATTTAGAAGGATGTATTCAGAAATAATCTTTAAGGTGTTAGGAGAAGCTAATGATGCTTATCGAATAATAGAAATACCAAAGTATACTGATAGCACTATGAGTAAGTTAAAAAATATAATTGGTAAAAAGATTTATATTATGGATATAGAAGTACCAGGAAAGTCAGGTTTAGATTTGGCAAGAGATATAAGGGCTGCAGGAGACTGGAACAGCCAAATTATTATTGTAACGTCACATGATAAAATGATTTCTTGGAACTTTCACAAAAGAATGCTAATGTTAGATTTAATATCTAAATTTTATGACTGTGAGGAAAACTTAAGGGAATCAATCAAACTTGCATTCGAAATTCAAACATCGGATGATGCGTTTAAATTTCAACAGGGTGGAGAATTATATAGAATTCCATATCAAGACATTATGTATATTGAGAAGAATCCTGATAATTATTATTCAACTATTGTAACTAGAGAGAAAGAGATTGAATTAGCTCAGGATTTAAGTACAATAATGAATCAGCTAGGAAAAGATCCAAGATTTTTCAGATCACATAGAAGTTGTATAGTAAACATTTTTAACATAAAAAGTGTTGAATTAGCAAATGGAGTAATTAAGTTTGAGAATAAAGAAACTAATTTACTTTCAAGAAATAAAAAGAAGGAATTAAAAGAGAAAATGTGTGGGACTAAAGTAAACGTATAGAAGACAGTATAGTAGGTGAAGATCATAATGGGAAATATAAGTTTATTTCAGGTAATTATAAAAGGGATATCTGGAGTTATCATGTTATTAATACTAGGAAAAGAAATTTTTAATACTAAAAAAACAAAAATAATTCCCTCTAAAATAGCATTTATTATAATAATTGTAATATTTATTGGAATGAATACATATTCTACAAATCCAATTATAAAAATATTTGCATCAGCATCATTAGCTGGTTCACTATTTTATTTATTACTTGATAAAAATTTAATCCATTCTGTAATGGGAAGTATATATGTATCCATTGTCAATATGTTTAGTGAAATTATTATTTGTATAATATCAATATTTGTTTATAGTATTACAAAAGTAAATATGGTTATATATCTAGAAAATACAATTATTTTAACTATGATAGTTTTAATGTTTTCATTAATAATACTAAGAAACATCAAAATGGATGTAGAGAAACTTAGTTATAAACTAAAAATGAATGCAAACAAAATTATAATTATTATTACAACATTGATATTATTAATGACATTAATATTATTAATAAAATTGCAAGTAAATAACTGGATAGTAGATTATGAATTTATAGTAAACTGTATTTTGATTAT
>CATKEA010000090.1 GCA_949746915.1 uncultured Bacilli bacterium | reverse complement strand
CTTTTAAAATAGCTTTTTTCTTTTTTTCGTATTCTTTAAAAAGGTAGTTATTGTTAATAATTAGTTCTAGTTCATTTATTTTTTCTAATATTTCATTCATAGTGTATCACCTAATTTTAAATTATTAAAATCTCATTTATTTTATTATACCATAAATTATTTTAAATTAAAAAAAGATGCTTTTAATCATCTTAATAATTGTTTTTTTGATATCTAAGTGTTTCATTTATAATGTACTTCTGTTTTGGTTTTACTTTGTCTTGAAAAAATTTTATAACATTAATATTTTTATTACAGATATCTGCACATTGTTCTTGTAATTTTAGTAATTCATTAGTTTGGTAAAACGTTCTTTTTGATGTTGTTAGTTTTCTTGAATACTGTAATAATTTGATAAGTATATCACTATGTTGTTGTTCTTCTATATTCATATTTATCATTGTATCGAAAGCTAAATCAATTAATCCAATGTAATATTCTTCGCTTTGATCATTAATGTCAAAGCTTTGGATACGAAAATTTAGTGGATCATATAAGGTGTTAGTATTTATGTCAAATGATTCCATATGATTTGGTAATAATAGGTTTTTGATATTAGCAGTTGGTTCTTTTGTTGAAGAATTATGATTAAATTTAGCTTGTTGTATTATATAATTTGTTCCTGCTAAAACAAATTTTTGATTTTGATTTACTAAGTTCATAATTGTATTGAAGTGGGCACTTAAATTTCTGCAACATCCAGAACCATTTATAATACTTATTCCTGGTTCTAATGTTAATTCTATACAGCTGGTGTTTTTTTGAAAAGTGTTATTTACAGATAAAAAACCACTAGTTACTAAATGATAAAAAAGTCCAAAGTATAATTCTTGTTGCTTTGGTTGGTTTAGATATTCTATTAGTTCTTTTTCATTATTTACTACTGATATATATGTTTTTCTTAATTTGCTTTTTTTATAAATTAATCTTTTATTTTGAATTGCATTAATTTTATTTAGATATATTTTTTGTTTTTGGCTTTCTGCTAAATTCATAATTCCCCCATTAGATGTTTTTATTTTTTTGTATTCTCTGAGTAGTTTACTTAGCAATAAACTATTTAATTTTTAAACTTAATCTAAATTAGTTGTATACTTTTTTGTTATATTTTTATATTAACATAATTCTAATTTTTATGCTGCTAAATGTAGATTTTTGGAATATGTTGATTTATATGTTTTTGATTTTACTAAATATTCAATAAGATTTTTATTTACCTCATTCATTTCATAATAGCCATTATTCATTTTTTGATAAATAAAATAATGTTGTTTATTTTTAGATTCAACCGAATATGCTTGAATATAGGTGTCATTATTGGCATTATAAATACGTGCACTACAAGGTTTATAATCGTCTTCTAAAAAGTATCTTAATAAATATCTTATGTATACTCTACCACTTATATACCCAACATTTGTTCTGTGAAAATTCATTATATTAGTTACGGTTTTGAAGGCATTATACATGTAATCATCACTATCTTTATATTTAGATTGTAATTCCATTTTGACTTGTGCTAATACTTCTTCAGTGTGAATTCCTTTATAATAATTAATTTGTTCATCAATTTGTTTTAGTTGTTCGTTTTGTTCTTCTCTAGTTGTTAATGTTTGATGATTATATTTAGTTTGAAGTCCAAATTTAGTTAAGAATATATCTTGATAATCTTTCATTAAATCGGCTATATACTCTTTCTCATCGATTTTTATTATAACATGATTGTGACAAAAAGTTTTAACGATATTACTATCAATATCAAATTCTTTTAATAAATCGTGATACATGTGTGACCACGAATAACATATAACATTAAAATCTGTTACATTTCTAATATCAATTTTTTTATTTATCAGTTCGAATTGTGTTTCTCTGTCATTGCTATCAATAACTTCATATAATGGATCGTACTCAAATAATTCTCCAGTTCTAATATATATGTATCTGGCTATAGCAAATTTGTCTTTGATGTTGAGCATAGAAACCTCGCTTTTTAACAACTCTAATAAATCCATAATATCCCCCTTTTTATGTTTCAAGATTATAACATAAAAAAGGACTTTTGTCAATGAATTTATAACATATTTGTCAACAAAGAGGAACTATCAAATTTGTAATTACTATTTTTCATATCTAGATATGTTTAAAAGAATTCCAATAGAAACTAGCGTTATTAATAAACTTGATCCTCCATATGAAAGAAATGGTAGTGTAACACCAGTTACTGGTATTAGCCCAACTACAACCATTAGGTTCATTACTGCTTGAATCAGAATTTGAAATACCATACCAAATGCTAAATATTTAGCAAATTCATCTTTACTATTTAAAGCAATTTTGATTCCACGATGTAAAATTAAAATAAATAATGTTGCAACAATGATAATACCAAGAATCCCAAATTCTTCACTGATAATTGAAAAAATAAAGTCTGTTTGTGGTTCTGGTAAATAAAATTGTTTTTGTCTTGACTTTAAAAAACCTTGACCTAATAATCCACCTGGACCTATAGCATATAATGATTGAATGATTTGAAAACCTGTTCCTAATGGGTCTTTCCATGGATCTAAAAAAGAGGTGATTCTATCCATTCTATATGGAGCTATTAATATTAAAAAGACAATTCCCCCTGCTCCTAATATTCCTAATGTGACAAAGAATTTTATTGGAACTCCAGCGATAAATAGCATAGCTAAAATACTCACAACAATAATCATCCCTGTTCCAAAGTCTGGTTGTAACATTATAAGTCCAAAAATGAAAAACAAAACAAGCATTATTGGAATAACTCCTTTTTTTATATCTTTTAAATATTTATTATTTAATGTTAGATATCGTGAAGTAAAGATAATTAGTCCAAGTTTAGAAAACTCACTAGGTTGAATTCCAAATGAACCTATTCCAAACCAACTTTGACTACCATTTCTAATACTACCTATTCCAGGTATCAAAACCAGGATTAAAAGAATTATGCAGACACCTAGAATATGGTTAGATTTTTCATAATATTTAATATAATTTATTCGTGAAATTGCAATCATTAAAAAAATACCTATAATAATAAATAATCCCTGTTGTTTTACATATTTAAAAGCATCATGAAATTTATATTCTGCCCAGATTGAAGATGCTGAATATATCATAATTAAACCAAATAAAATTAAAATTATTACTGATATAAATAGTATTAAATCAAATCTTTCTTTTTTCATAGCAATCCCTCTTCCTTAAAATATATGATATATAGATAGAAAAAAGAAGAAGAGACTAAAATAAAAATACTGATATCAAATCAGTATTTTTATTAAATCCATACACCAAAGAATATTCCACCCATGGCTAAGACTAATCCAATTACCCAAAATAGTTTTACAATATCAGTTTCAGCCCATCCTAATTTTTCAAAATGATGATGAAGAGGTGTCATTAAGAATAATTTTCTTTTAAAAACTCTTAACCAGATAATTTGAAATATTACAGATAAAGTTTCAATCACAAATACTCCAGCTACTACTAAAAGAGTTACTTCTCTGTGAGTCAATATTGCTACTGCAGCCATTACTCCACCTAATGCTAATGAACCGGTATCACCCATGAATACTTTAGCTGGATGGGTATTATATACTAAAAATCCTAAAATAGCACCAGTTAATATGAAGGTGAAAACACCCATATCTTCAAAACCAACAACTAAGGAAACTAAACTAAAAGCGATAAAAGCAATAGCAGACAAACCACCAGCAAGACCATCTAAACCATCAGTTAAATTAACAGCATTACTTGCACCTACTAATACAAATAAAATAAATAGGCCATATATCCAACCTAGTTGAATATTAATTCCTAGTGTTGAAACTATAATTGCTGTTTGACCTCCATTTCTCATATATAGGAAGAAAAATAATAGTGCTATTAAGATTTGACCTATGAGTTTTTGGACTTCAGTTAAGCCCTCATTGTTATGTCTTTTTATACTTAAATAATCATCTAAGAATCCTATTAAGGCATAACCAACAAATACAATTAACACAATACCTAAATTGTCAGAGTATTCCATTTTATTCATACCTAAAAGAATAAACGTTGCTAAGACTGTTGGAATAATAAAAATTAAACCACCCATTGTTGGTGTCCCAGATTTTTTTCTATGAGAAAAACCAACAAAAATACTAATAGTCTGTTTAATTTTTAGCCTTTTTAACATTGGTACTAAAAAAAGTCCCAAAAGTACAGCCCCTAAAAAACCAATCATCAGGGCTAACATACATTTAGTTAGGATCAAAATATTCATTAAAACCACTCCTATATACCTGCTTAATAATTATACTACATAAATATTTATTTTAGACAATTTTTTATAAACATATACATAACTTTACACTAGTCACCTAGAAGTAATCTTACAACATCTCCTTCGGCTAGTCGAGAAGAAGCTGTTGGTGTTTGATTAATAACTTTATCTCCTGTACCAGAATATTCCACTTTGAAATGTTCTAAAATCTTAGTTGCTTCTTTTGGTGTTTTACCTATTACATTAGGAACTTCATAATAAATGCTATCATTCCACTGATATACTTTATCTAATTGTCCTTCTTGCTTTTCTATATCAAGAGCGTCGATAATATCTAATAGCACTCGCCTTGCTATTGGAGTTGTTGTGTAACTAGATAATAATGCTGTGTTTTTAGGATTATCAATAGCAATATAAAATACTGCTTGAGGATCATTGCTTGGTACTACTGACATGAAACTCATAATATAGTTATTGACTAGATATCTTCCATTTTCTACTTTCTGAGCTGTTCCTGTTTTACCTCCAATTCTGTATCCATCTATATAAGCAGCTCTTCCTCCACCTCTTGCAACTACGCTTTCCAAAGCATATCGCATTTTATTGGAAGTTTCTTCTGATATTACTTTTCTAACAAATTTTTTATTAAACGATTTAACAACGGAATTTGTTTCAGGTTCTAGAATATTTTTAACAATATATGGAGTATATAAATTTCCTCCATTAACAACAGCACTTACTGCTGCAACTTGTTGGATAGGAGTTACACTTACTCCTTGACCAAATGCTGTTGTAACCAATTCTAACTCCCCTACTCTATCTAAATTAAAAATAATTCCCTTACCTTCTCCTGTTAAGTCAACACCTGTTTTCTTTCCAAAACCAAATTTATCTAGATAAGAAAATAATCTTTCTTTTCCTAATAGCTGACCTAATTTTACAAATCCTGGGTTGCACGAGTTTTCTAATACTTGCAAAAATGTTTGATCACCATGACCTCCTGCTTTCCAACAACCAATTCTAGCTCCAGCAATATTAACACTTCCAGAATCATAAAAACGATCTTTTTCCATATCCATTAGATTTTCTTCTAATGCAGAAGCGAAAGTAACTATTTTAAAAGTACTTCCTGGTTCATAGGAAGCCCATATTGGTAAATTTCTACTAAGTGTTTCCATAGAATATTTTTGATAGTTGTTAGAATCGAAGTTAGGTCTACTACTCATTGCTAAGATTTCTCCTGTATTTGGTTCTATAACAATTGCTAATGCCATGTCGGGATTAAACATTCCAACGGCATTGTCTAATTCTCTTTCAAGAGCCATTTGGATATTGTAATCAATTGTTAGTTGAATATTCATTCCACTAGTTGGCTCTAAATAAATATCACTTAGTTCTAGTTTATTTCCTTTGGCATCACTAAAATATTTTATTGCTCCAGCTTCACCTGTTAGATATTCATCATATTGTTTTTCAATTCCAGATAAACCTTGATTATCAATCCCAACATATCCTAATACATGTGATAGCATATCTCCATATGGATAATATCTTTTGGCTTCCTTGACAAGATATACTCCAGGTAAATCTAAGTCATATATTTTGTCAGCTATATCATAGGATAATCGTCTTCCTTCAGGATGAACTCTTTCTATAGATGTAACTTTATTTACGTGTTTATCCATTTCTTCTTTAGTAACTCCTAATATTTCAGCAAGTTTAGTGCTTGTTTCGTCTTTATTATCTATTTGATTTGGAATTAGTACTAACGAAGTTGTGGTTAGATTATCTGCTAGGATAATACCATTTCTATCTAAAATAAGACCTCGATTAGCTTCTATTGGTAAATCCCTACTCCATAAGTCACTAGCTAAAATAGATAATTTTTCGTATGATATTAATTGAATAAAGAAAACCCTTGCTATTATAAATATAAATAATAGAACAATTATTAAAAAGACAACTTTAATTCTTGAATCAATTCGTTTAAAAAACATAACATCACCTTTAGTAAAGTATATGTTATGTTTTAGTAAAAAGTATTTTTATTTATAATGATTTTAGATATTAATAATAACTATCAAATGATAATAAATTATTAGTTGATAAAATATCAAGAAGTCAATTTTATTACCTTATTATTAATTACTTGATATATTAATATCTTTTACAAGAATACTTGGTGCACCACAAGTAGTTGAGGTAAATTTTAAGTCAGTTCCTATTTCTATAACGTTTTTAAAAATTTCAAAAATATTGCTTGTTAAGATACATGGAATATAGCTACTTACAATTTTTCCATCTTTCACTACATGTCCTATAATCTGAATAGAAATATTTCCTGTTAAAACATCAACTGCAGAAGATGATGATCCCATATAATCTTCTATGATTAAACCATTATTCATAATTTTTATTAACTCGTCATAATTTTTAGTTCCTTTTTCTAAAAACATGTTGCGACATGTTGTTGGTCCAAAATTATTTCCTGTTGATTTCTTATTATTGTCTAAAGCACTTTTATTATTATACAAATATGTTCTTAATATTCCATTTTCAACTATTGTTTTATTATTTGTTTTAGTTCCTTCGTTATCAAAAGTAACATATCCTGGAAGAACAGTATTAAGTGGTTCCTCTTTAATAGTAATCATCTTATTAAATATTTCTGAATTTAATCTATCGACCATAACACTTTTTCTTTTTTTTATTAATTCTCCATTAATAGAAGCTATAAATTTATTTAAAAGTTTATTTACTACATTGTTTTTTAAAATAACATCGTACTTGTTTGTAGTTAATGGTTCTTCATTTAAATGAAGTAAGGCATTCTTTATACTATTTTCAGTTATTTCTTCAAAATTAATTTCTTCTTTTTTTGTTGTTAAAATAATATCACTTGCTGTTCCATTTTTATTTTCCTTAGAAGCCATTATTTCAACATAGAATTCAAAGTTAGAGGCATTTCTTTGCATTGTAACTTTATTTAAATCTATTATTTCATGGTAAGATGTAGTTGCTGAAATTACACTTGTAATGTTGACAACTTCTGGATATTTTTTTCTTAAATTATTTAAATTCAAAATAGCTTCTTTCTCTTTTGTTAAATCAAACTCTTTGATATCTTCTTTAACTTCAATGCTATCAGTATTTTCTAAATAAACATTTTGATAACTTGAATCTGTCGCTGCTGCTATTTCTTTTAATTCTAGTAAATTTGCTTCTTCTAGATATTCGCTGGCTGCTGTTACTGTTTTATTGTATATTTCTCCTTTATATGTGTATCTTACGATATCTGTTATGTTATCATTTACAATTTTATTATTTAAACATTCTATGGTTTGATCATAAATATGATTTTTATATATTTGAAAGTTTTTAAAACCAAGATCTTTTGCTTTAAGTAAAAATTCTTTACTAGTCATTAGCTTCTCCTCCTATTAAAATTCTACTTACTTTGATATGCGGCTCTCCAACTGTAACAGGTACTGTACCACTTTTACTACCACAGTAGCCTACTCCTAGTTCTAAATCCTTTCCAACCATTTCAACATTATTTAATATTTCGATACTAGTTCCAATAAGACTAGCACCTTTTACACGTTTTGTTACTTTTCCATTTTCAATTAAAAATGCATCATCAACTGAAAAATTAAAATTTCCTGTTTCACATTCGACACTACCGCCATTCATTGTTTTACAATAAAAGCCATAATTAATACTTTTGATCATTTCTTCTAATGTACTTTCTCCCTTTTCTAAATAAGTGTTTGTCATTCTAGAGGTTGGTGTATACTTGTAACTTTCTCTTCTTCCTGAGCCTGTTATTTTATGATTCATTTTAAGAGAATTATTATAATCAACTAAATAACTTTTTAAAATACCATTTTCAATTAATGTATTTTTTTGTGGAGTATTTCCTTCATCATCATAGATAATACTCCCCCATACATCTTCAATTGTTCCATCATCAATTAGTGTAACTTTATCACTAGCAATTTTTTTTCCTATTTTGTTACAAAAAATACTTTTGTTATCTCCTACACAAGTTGCTTCTAAACCATGGCCACAAGCTTCATGAAAGATAACGCCACCAAAAGCTGGTCCTAAAATAACTGGATAGTATCCACCTTTTGTCACTATGGCATCTAATTTCTCAATAGCATTTTGGCATGCTTCTTTTGTCTTTTCTTCATATTTATCAAAATCTAAAAGTTCTAAACCACCAAATTTTCCAATATTCCAATAACTATTTTCTATTTTTCCATTTTTTTCGGCATAAACTGTTACATAAAGTCTTGAATGAATAGAATTAAATTTAATAAGTTTTCCAAAACTATTAGCTATTGTTACTAATTTATTGTTTTCAAGTAAAAAAACTTCTACTCTAGTAATTAAAGTACTATATTTTTTAGCGATTTCTTCGATTTTTTTAAATATAGCTTTTTTTTCATCAATACTTACATCTTTAAATGATACTTTGGGATTTTTGTATTTTTCTTCCTCTTTAAGAAAGATTATTTCTTCTTTTTTAGAACCATTAAAATTATTGGCTAATTTTTGAGTTAATTTTAGAAGATTTTCTTCTGATAAATTATTACTTGCTGCATAAACAGTATTATTATCTTTAATAAGTCTTATTCCAGCTCCTTT
>CATKEA010000089.1 GCA_949746915.1 uncultured Bacilli bacterium | reverse complement strand
TTTTTGAAATATAAAAGATTTCTTTAGAATAAAATTAGAAAGAGATGATTATATGAAAGAAAAGTTTATAAAGTCAGCCATTATTTTAATGATTGGTGGAGCTATTACTAAGTTTTTAGGTATGTTTATTAGAATTTGTATGACTAGAATTGTTAAAACTGAAGGAATTGGTTTATACATGTTGATAAGTCCAACATTTTCTTTATTTATGACTTTATCACAACTTAGTATGCCAGCTGCTATTTCTAAATTAGTTAGTGAAGAACGTCATAATACTAAAAAAATTTATACATCAAACATCCCTGTAATATTATTATTTAATTTATTTTTAATGTTTGTTATTTTATTATCTGCTAAAACTTTATCTACTAATTTTCTTCATGATTCAAGATGCTATCTACCAATTATTTCAATCGCACTAGTTTTACCATTTGATGCAATGTCTAACATGTTACGTGGCTACTTTTTTGGAAAACAAAGAATGATCCCCCATGTTATCAGTCATATATTTGAACAAATAGTAAGATTAACTCTAATTATCTTAATAACACCAACTCTTCTTAGTATAAATATTATTTATGCTGTTTGTGGCTTAGTTCTAGTAAATTTAATAAGTGAACTTTTAAGTATCTTTGTTCTATTTTTCTTCTTACCTAAAAATATTATCTTTAAAAAAGAAGATCTTCGACCTAACAGAAATAGTATTAAAGATGTTTTAGAAATATCTATTCCAACTACTGGCGGAAGACTAGCAGGAAATATTGGTTACTTTCTAGAACCTATCTTACTAACTAGTAGTTTACTTTTAGCTGGATATCACAATAATTTTATCATAACAGAATATGGAATTATAAGTGGATACGTACTACCTCTTTTATTGATGCCTGGTTTCTTTACTGGAGCTATTTCAAGTGCCTTACTTCCAGTTATTTCTAAAGCCTATGTTAATAATCAAAAGCAATATGTTAAAAAGAAAATAAAACAAGCTTGCACCCTATCTTTAGCAATAGGACTCCCAGTAACAATTATTTTAATGATGTATCCAGAGTTTTTCTTAAATTTATTCTATAATACAAACCATGGAACAACTTACTTAAGAATACTTGCACCTTTCTTTCTACTTTACTATATTGAATCCCCTCTATCATCAACACTTCAAGCTATTAACAGAAGTAAAAATATCATGTATGATAATTTAAAAGGAATAATAAGTAAAAGTCTAGCAATCTATCTATTAAGTCTATTAAAAATTGGAATGTATGGCTTATTAGTTGGCATCATAGCAAATGTCGTAATTGTCACAACTAGTCATTACTTAAACATTAAAAAAGTTTTACAGTAATAAATATTCATGCTATAATACAAAAAAAACAAAGGAGAATTATCATGAAAGAATTAAAATATCCTATAAAATATGCCATAATGCCAATGGAAGAACATATTGGTTGGTACCCTGGCTTAAATCAAATAGAACCTGAATATGGCACAGTAGCAAATATTGTATCAAAATGTTATGTTATTAAAAGTCAAATCGAATATTTAAATGATGGAAATAGTAAAACTCAATATGGTGTTGTTTTTCCTTACAATGAAAATCAAGAAAAATTAGTCATCCCTGAATATAATATTTATGGGACTTGTACAAATGCCATTGTTGTTGATCAAGTATTTGATACTTTTGAAAGTGCCAAAAAGATAGCTAATAAAAAGAACGATAGAATTGTTGATAAAACAATCGAAAAACTTCCATACGATCAAGACTTTGCAAGCAAAATCGAAGAACTAAAAAGAAAACATCAAGAAACATTAAATAAATACCAAAAAGTTGAAGAAGCTATTGAACAAGCTACAAACAATATAAGCATAACTAAAACAAACAATTCTACTTTAGAAGAATTAGTAATAAAAATTAGTGAAAGTGATTTCTACAATAAAATAGAAAGTATTTTAACACCTCAAGAAAAAGAATACTTAAAATCTTTTATAGAAACAAAAACAAGTCATGCTCATACAAGTGAAAAACCACCTGTCAAAAGAAAAATTTAAATTTAACAACAAATAAAGTGTGTAATAACAAAACTACACACTTTATTTTA
>CATKEA010000088.1 GCA_949746915.1 uncultured Bacilli bacterium | reverse complement strand
TCATATCATAAGGATTATTATACATATTATCTACTCCTTTACATTATTATATGAAATTATCTTAAAAAAGTTTAAAATTTTTAAGACTTATGTTATAATTCAAATAGTAAAAGAATAGAAATGGGGTATTATTTATGAATATTTTTATTTCTGTATATCATGGAGTCCGTGCATTTTTTCTTCTACCAAAGAAACTTTTTATCAGTAGCAAAGATAAACAATTAAAGAAAGAAAAAAATAAAGAGAATAAAGATAGAATTGCCAGAATTCAAGAGGAAATAAAACAACAGACTAAAGGTATAGATAATAAAACAACATCTACTAAAGAAACTAGTGAAGATAGCTTAGATAGTCTTATTGAAAGAAAACGTGTATCTTTTGACTATATTGTTAAAAATGATATGGGCCAAACCTTAAAAGGTTCATTCGATGCTTTATCAGAAAGTGAAGTAAAGGCTTTTTTGATAAATGAAGGTTATGAAATAGTTAGTATTACACCACAAAAGAAAATGAATATGGAAATCAGACTTCCTGGTTTTGGTAAAATGAAAGCAGGAGAAATATCATTTGCTTTAACACAATTATCAACTTATATTAGAGCAGGTATTCCATTAATTGATTCAGTTCGTATCCTAGCTAAACAAACATCAAAACCTGACAAGAGAAAAGTTTATGATCGAATAGTTTATGATTTAGTAACTGGTGAAAGCTTTTCTGCCGCTTTAGAACATCAAAGTGATATTTTTCCAAGACTTTTAATAAACATGGTAAAAACCTCAGAAATGACTGGAGATTTACCAAGTGTTTTAGACGAAATGAGTGAGTATTATACTTCAATAGAAGAATCAAAGAAACAAATGATGTCTGCTTTAACTTATCCCTTAGTAGTACTTTGTTTAACTATCGTAGTTTTAGTATTCTGTTTAATTTATATTGTACCATCATTTACTTCAATGTATGATGCTGGAGAAAAAGAATTACCAGCAATTACACAGTTTACAATGTCATTAAGTGCTTTTGTATCAGGTTATTGGTATTTGTTACTAATTGGATTAATTATAATTATAATCGCTTATCAATTAGCTTACCATAACATAAAATCATTTAAAAAGACAATGCAAACCTTCTTTATGAAGCTACCAGTTGTTGGAAATATAATAATTTATAATGAAGTTAATATGTTTACTAAAACCTTTGCCTCCCTGTTAAATCACAGTGTAAACATTTCTGATAGTATGGATATTTTATCAAAAATATCGAATAATGAAATATATAAAGAAATCATTATGAATACCTTAGATACTCTTAGTAAAGGTGGAAAAATATCAACCTCATTTAGAGGACATTGGGCTTTTCCAGTAGTTGCTTATGAAATGTTAGTTACTGGTGAGTCAACAGGGCAATTAGGAACCATGATGGAAAAAGTTTCAAATCACTTTGGAAATCTTCATAAAAATATGATTGGATCAATTAAAAGTTTGATTGAACCAATTACTTTGGTAATCCTAGCTTTTGCTGTTGGTTTTATCTTAATATCGATCATTGTTCCAATGTTTGGAATGTATGAAACAATTACATAAAAAAGTAAAGGTAAAATAAATAAAAAGGAAGGTATATATTATGGAATTATTCTATATAATTATGTTTTTTATATTAGGAACTGTTTTAGGATCGTTCTATAATGTTGTTGGCTATCGCTTGCCAAAAGGAGAGTCTATCATAAATCCCAAGCATTCGTACTGTCCAAGTTGTCATCATAAGTTAG
The DNA here is from genome assembly GCA_949746915.1 of uncultured Bacilli bacterium. Classification (GTDB taxonomy): domain Bacteria; phylum Bacillota_I; class Bacilli_A; order RF39; family UBA660; genus CATKEA01. The sequence goes on along the minus strand of CATKEA010000088.1, from coordinate 4,523 downwards.
AAACATTTGAATTAATACCAGTTATATCTTATCTTATGCAGAAGGGACAGTGTCGAAATTGTAAAGAGAAGATAGCTCTCTTTTATCCATTGATTGAAGTGCTAACAGGACTTCTTTTTTCTGTTTGTTATTATTCATTTGGTCTAGGTTATGAACTAATAATAGCCCTTACTTTAGTAAGTTTATTTGTAATTATAGTTGTAAGTGATACTAAATATTTAGTTATACCTGATGAGGTTACTTTAACTAGTTCAGTTGTTATTGTCATTACTATGTTAATAAGTATTGGCATAAAAGAAACAGCATTACATGTTTTAAGTGGGCTCGCTATGTTTTTTAGCATGTATATGATTATGCTTTTTGGAAATTATCTTTTTAAAAAAGAAAGTTTAGGTGGAGCTGATGTCAAATTAATGTTTGTTGTTGGACTTGTAGTTCATCCTCTAATAGGTTTTTTCGTAATCTTTGTAGCAAGTGCTATAGCTTTACCAATATCAATAGTGTTATTTCAAATTAATAATGAAAAAGTTATACCATTTGGACCTTTTATTATGTTATCAGTAATATTATTTTATTTTTTGAAGGTTGATGTTAAATCATTGATTGAGTATCTAACGTTTATATAATATACATTTTAGTTAACTAGTATTTATTCCGTTATAAATTGTGTTATAAATACTATAATATAAAAGATAATAGTATAATAAATGATTAAAATATGGTTATTAATACAAATAAAGATTTATCTAATGATACTATATAGAATAAATTTACTTACTATGCTATAATCAATATATAACAAGATAAATTGGTGATGATATGAAAAATAAAAAATTGTACTATAAAAAAATAAATAAAGCAACATTATTATTACTAATGTTACTACTTATAATACTAGGAACCTCATTTGCATTGTGGCAATCAACAGTAGGACAAACTAATCAAAATAGTTTAGTAATTGGATGTATAAATATAGAAATAGTAGATGAAACAGCTGCAATAAATTTACCTGATGCAACACCAATAAGTGATGAAGAGGGGAAAAAATTAGTACCATATACATTTAAGGTGAAAAATAATTGTAGTAACAATATGGAATATGTTATAAATCTAGAAACTATAAGTGAAGGAGAAAAAATACTTAGTAATGAATATATAAAAGCAAGTTTAGTAAAAGCAGATACTGAAGTTTTTTTAGGTAAATTAACAATTGAAAACGAAAATCTAGAAAAAGCTATAGAAACATCAACAAGTGCTTATAAGTTATATAAAGATAAAATAGAAAGCAAAGAGAGTATCAGCTACAGTTTAAGATTATGGATAGATAGTGAAACATCAAATTTAGAAGATATAATGGGTGCTGTATTTGCAAGTAAAATAACGATAACAGCCAACTATATTCCAAAGAGAGATACTAATGAGAAAATACTGTACAATATAATAGAAAAACAAGCCTCATTAGATAATACAAAAAGTGAATTCGTACGTAGTTCAAGTGGAATTGACTTTGGACTTGCTCCATCAGATATTAATGGAAAGGGAGTTTATACAATCGCTAGTACTAAGGACTATTATTATCCAGTGCATTATTTTAGAGGAGAAGTAACTAATAATAATGTTAAGTTCGCTAATTTTTGTTGGAAGATAGTAAGAACAACCGAAACAGGAGGAGTAAAGCTTATTTATAATGGAACACCAGATGAAAATGGTGGATGTACAAATACAACAGGAGAGATAACTCAAATTGGTAAAAGTTCATTTAATAAGAATTATGATTTGGCTGATTATGTTGGATATATGTATCCAGAGACAAATGAGAATAATTCAACAATAAAAACAATAATAGATACATGGTATCAAAGCAATATGGCAGACTATACAAGATATTTAGAAGATACAGTATGGTGTAATGATCGAAGTATTTATAAAACTGAAGATGCCAATATATATTATGGAGCAGTTGGAAGAAATGCAGATTCTGATAAACCAAGTATTGTTTGTCCAAATGCTAATGATAAGTTTACAGTAAGTAGTGACAAAGGAAATGGAAAATTAACCTATCCAGTAGCTTTATTAACAACAGATGAAATAGTATTTGCGGGAATTGGTCTAAGATATTATAGTGAAATTAGTTATTTATATACTAATCAAGTATGGTGGAGTTTGTCACCTAATCATATTCGAAGTAATGGTGCTGCTTATGCATTCATTATATTATTGAGTGGATATCAAAATTTAGCTAGTGTTGCTGCTACTGCTGGTGTTCGCCCATCAATTTCACTTGCGTCTGGAACAATGATAAGTTCTGGAAATGGAACATCAAGTAGTCCCTATGAAATTCTGTAATATAATGATATGTCTTCATAAATGTAAATAAAACTAAAGTGTTTGTTTTTAATATTTAATTAGATTTATCAATCAACATAATACCCACCAATTTTATCTACAATAAAAATTTATAAAATATAGAAGTATAATCTAAAATAATAGCATATCTACCGATATAAAAAGAGTGAGTATGTATGCCAAAAAGATTTTTTGAACGAGTTAAATCATATTTTCATAATTAAAAAATAATATTACCAATTCTTATACCAATATTTGTAATCGTATTTATTCTACTTGTAGATATATCAAAAACTTTTATTGAATTAACTACATCATGAATATTATTTTCAAAGATCACTTTGATAATTAATGATTTATATTTCCACATTTCTGTATTTTGCGATTCCTAGACCTTCCTTATAGTTGATCGTATTGTACCAAATACAGATGATAATATTACTATACTAATACAGTCTACATCCAAGCGACTGGCTCTAAAGTAACACTAAATATACATCTGTAACAAATAACTGTTAATCAAAAGATAACTAAATCATATAGTACGAATGCTATAAAAGGAAAAAAATTATACTCTAAGACTAATTACTAATAAAAAAGTAGTAGAATTTGATATCAGTGATACAATTTTTACTACTTTTAATTTTTGATATAAAATTAGTTATAACATCTTTCTGGTATTTCCAAATCATTAATTATTTAAAATTTACTAAATCTTTTTAAGTTTTAATAGAAAAATACCTTCTATTGGTTTATAATATAAAAAAAGAGGTGAGCATCATGAAAAAACCAATAATTTTACCCGCTGATAGTTACACAGTAATAAATAAAACAATCGTTGAACTATCGGATCGAAAACTAATAACCATGCTATACCAACCAATTATTGGACATGTTGCAACTAGTCTATATTTTACTTTAATAGATGATTTAGACAAAAAAGAAACAATGAGTGATGATTTAACTCATTATCACTTAATGGCCACCATGAAACTAAGATTAGAAGAAGTAATTATTGCTCGTGAAAAGTTAGAAGCAGTAGGACTACTTAGAACGTATCTAAAAAAAGACAATATCAATCACTATGCTTATCTAATATACTCACCACTATCAGCATCAGACTTCTTAAACCATCCAATTTTAAATATAGTTCTTTATAATAATATTGGTAAAAATGAATATGATAAAATAGTTGAATATTATAAAGTGCCACGTATTAATCTAAAAGATTATGAAGAAATAACTTCGTCATTTTCCGAAACGTTTTCTCAAATTGATGGTAAAGAATATATTGAAAATACTGATATCAGAGAAAATCAAACAAATCATATTAATGTAAAAGAAATAGTTGATTTTAATATGTTAATTACAGGATTTAACAATATAAATGAGCGCTGTTTTAACCAAGAAACTAAAGACTTAATTAATAACCTAGCTTTCATCTATAAAATAGATAACTTAACCATGCAAGGGTTAGTAAGAAACTGTATTAATGAAAGAGGATTAATTGATAAAACAGAGCTTCGTAAAAGTTGTCGTAACTTTTATCAATTTGAAAATGATGGAAAACTTCCTAGTTTAGTTTATCGCACCCAACCTGATTATCTAAAAACACCAAGTGGAGATACTTCTAACCGTGCCAAAATGATTTATACCTTTGAAAATACCTCACCAATTGATTACCTACGCAGTAAATATAAAACAGGAGAACCAGCCAAAAGAGATATCCAACTAATAGAAAGTTTAATTGGAGACACTAAACTTTCACCTGGAGTAGTCAATGTTTTAATAAGCTATGTATTACAAATAAATAATCAAAAATTAAGTAAAAATTACATAGATACTATTGCTGGACAATGGAAACGACTTAATATAGAAACCGTTCCAGATGCTATGGCTATTTGTGAAAAAGAACATAAAAAAGTAAAGAAAAAATTAGAAAGTCAGAATAGTAAACCTTCAAATTATCATAAAAAGCAAGAGCAATTACCAGAATGGTTTAATAAAAACTTAGAAAATAAAGAAGTCAGCAAAGATGATCAAGCAGAAATGGACCGTTTATTAAAAGAATTGTCCTAAATTTAAAATTATTTATGCTATAATAAATTACAATTCTAAGGGGGATTTTGTATGAACGCATTAATGATAGCAACATATTTCATGTTCGCAATAATATT
>CATKEA010000087.1 GCA_949746915.1 uncultured Bacilli bacterium | reverse complement strand
TAAATTCTAATACTAATTTAAAAGACTTTTTAGAAAACTCTACTTATGAAGAGCGTTGTGAATGTTTAGCTAAATTATTGAATTATTATGAAGGTCGTCAAAAAGAATATTTTGTATGTATGTTGTTAAAAATGACTAATGATTCTGCGTTTGAACTTAGTGCGATAGAATATATAAATAAAAGTAATTTTTGTGATTTAAATACTCAATATGTTTTGTATAATTTATTAAGCTTTTACTTTAGAAACGATTATATAAAGCCTTTAGAATGGTATAAGCAGATTTTAGATCAAGACAACTTGAGCTATGAATTGTATTATAATGCTGCTGAATATTTTTCGATGATAGGTGATTATGAAGCAAGTGAGTGTTTATTGAATAAAATAGAAGCTCAAATTGATACATTAGTTATTTTATATAATTGTTCAAAAGATTTCATTATTAAAAAGATAGAGCGTTTAAGAAATTTATTAGAAAGATATAGAAATGGAAAGCCATATTGGCCACAAACTGAAGAAAGAAGAAAACAAATTGCTGATATTTATAAATTAAAAGGAATTAATTATGATAATTATCTATCTGCACAATTAAGTGTTGGAAAATCGAAGAGGGTTAAAGAGTCTGATTTTGGTGAAATTAATGAATGTCAAGATAGTAATATTAATACATATTGTTCATTTTGGTGTAATTATGTCGAAAATATTAAAGGTATTAAAGCAATTTATGAAATTGCAGCTATAAAGGTTATAGATGGTGAAATAGTAAGTGAATTTGAAAAGTTTATTAAGCCTTGGGATGGTCGCTCATTTATTGAAAGTGCAGCTAAGTTAAGAAAAATAGATTATGAAATATTAAATACAAGTGATAGTGTTTTAGTTGTTGTTAAGTCTTTTTTAGATTTTGTAGAGAATCATGTTTTAGTTTCAACAGGAGCTTTAGGAAATCAATTAAAGGTTTTAATAAGGGCTTTGCGATATAATAAAATATCGACAATTGATAATAAATTTCTAGATATTTTAGATTTTGCAGCAGATGTAAGTGAAGAATTTGATATGGCGAATAATACTAGGCAATTTCTATTAGATAAATTTAATTTAACTGATGAAATAGATGCTAAAAGTAAAGCATTAAATAATATTAAATTATTCAATGCATTAAAGGAATGGAAATAATGAAATTAACTTTAAATCAAAATGCTGCAGTAAATGAAATTTATAATAATTTACAAATAATTGCTTGTGCTGGTAGTGGAAAGACTGAGGTTATAACTAGAAGAATTGTAAATATATTAGAAAAAACGGATACGTTACCTGAGAATATCGTTGCTTTTACTTTTACTGAAAAAGCTGCTGAGTCAATGAAAAAAAGGATAACGAAGGCATTAATAGAAGAAAACTACTCCGATATTGATCAAATTAATAAAATGTATATTGGAACAATTCATGGATATTGTTTAAAAATTTTAAGGGAGTATTGTAAAGATTTTAAAAATTTTAAAGTCTTGGATTCAGTAAAAAGTTATTTGTATATTAAAAAAAATTTTGATATTTGTGGAGTTAGAGACTTGGGTTTAAGTTTTTACGAAAGTGATATAAAATTATTTGAAAATTGTATTGAAAAATTAATTTATGATTTTGATAACAACTATTTATGGGAAGATAATAATTTACAAGTCTTTAATAAGTTTAAAAATTTATTGTATAAAGATAAATATTTAACATTTCAATTTCTTATATTTGAAACTATTTATCAAATGAATAATAATGATGAATTAAATAAAAGACTTTTAGATATAAAGTACTTAATTGTAGATGAATATCAAGATGTTGATGATTTACAGGAAATGATAGTTAGAAAGTTTTATGATTTGAAAACTAATATTTGTGTTGTTGCTGATGATGATCAAACTATTTATAGATTTAGAGGAAGTAATTCTGATAATATGATTAGTTTTAATCAAAGATATGATAATGTGGTTCAGATTAAACTAGAGGAAAATTTTAGGTCAACATCTAAAATTGTTGATTTTGCTTCATCAATAATATGCAATAATAGAAATCGACTAGATAAGACGATGTTTTCTTCAAATATAAATGATTCTATTCTTGAGGGCGTTTGTTTATCTAATAAGGAAGAAGAATATAGTGATATTGTTAAAAAAATAAAAAATTTAGTGTTAAATGGTGAAAAATATAGTGATATAGCAATTTTAGTTAGAAAAAATAAATATATTAATGATATTACAAAGATATTTAATGATAATGATATACCATATGAAACTAATTCAGCTGAATATTTTTTTAAAGGTCTTTATTTTCAATGTTTTTCTGAAACCTTAAGAATTTTAACTGATATAGATAAAGCTAAAATCTATAACTGTTGGAAAGATTATATAGATAGTGATTATATTAATGCTGGTTTTAGGTATTTAAGAAAAGTAGCTAGAACTGGTGGAAATAGAAGTGTGATTAAACTTACTGATATTATTTTAAATTTTATTAAAGAGACAGATTTTTTGAATGAAAAATATGTGGATGTTGATATTAGAAGAAACGATGTTGATTGTTTGTATAAAATTTTAGAAGATTATGATGAAATTTATAAGGATTTTCAATTATCAGCAAGAGTTAATGGAGTATTAAAATTTTTGGAAGAAGAGGCGGCAGAACAATATAAATATTATGATTTTAATATTCAGATTAGTGATAGTGTAAAAATAATGTCTATTCATAAATCAAAAGGCTTAGAATTTAATGATGTATTTATAATAGGTTTAGAAAGTGGGGAATTTCCAGCAAAACGTTTTGGTGGTAGAACATATTGGAATGTTTTGGGACATCATTTTGAAGTGAATAAGGGAAAATATGATGGGGATATTGAGGATGAAAGAAAATTATTTTATGTAGCTATTACAAGGGCTAAAAAGAATTTATATTTATATTCGCAGATTAGTGAAAGAAGGATTTCATCTTTCTTGGAGGAAGCTATGAATTTTAAAGAATTATATATTGATAATAATAGTTTAAGTAATATCGAAGGATTTAAAGAGGATGATTGTAATCTTTATAATAAAGAAGATATAACAGTTATTAGAAATAAGGTGTTGGATTATTATGCTACAGTCTCGCATTTTTATAAAGGTTCATGTGGAGACTTTGAAAGATGCTTAGAAATGAATAATGAAGATATATTAGAAGAGGCAAAAAAATTAAAAATTATATAAGATGGTAATAGTAAGCTTCGAAATTTGTATTTATTAATTGGGTACTGTTATTATTTTAAATATAAGTATTGTAATGACTAGTTAAATAAAAAAATTGATAGGAGAAAAGTATGGATATAAAAATAAACGTAGGAGATAATGTGGTAAATTTTGCTGATGGGTGGAATTGTTATGGTTTAACTATTAAGGGGCCAAGTTTTAGAATAGAGAAAATAATAGCTGATGAAGTTTTTGAGGGGTATAATTATAAAAAAGATATAGTAAGAGATGGTATTTCACAAGTTAAAATAGTAGGTTTAAAGAACAGGGATGCTTATATTTCAATTGAAAAGGCTATGACTATTTTATTACGTTATCCTGTTGTAAAGTATGCTACATTTTGGGAAGGAATATGTGAAAATTATGATATTCCACAATTACTTGTTTTGTATTCTGAAAGTGGAAGTAGTGCAATAACTAAATGTAAATGTATAACAGATACTTCTAGAGAGGGTGAAGATAATCCTCTTTATAGAGCTGATTTAACAAATTTGTCAGCTAAGAAATTTAAGTTTAAGGTAACTGATTCTCGTTTTGGTTTCTTTGAAAATAATAGTTTGACTTATAGTTTTCCTTTTGCAGATGATTGGAATGATGAACATTATGTGACATGTTTAGATAATAAGATAGTTGATCTTGAGAAGGAAAAGAGACGTTATGAGAAACTATTTAATAAATTTATTTCTGATAAAGAATATTGTAAACAAGTTAATAATGATAAGGAATTAATGTTAGAGTTAGCTAAGTTAAGTAAAAATTATCTTGGTTTTGTTAGGCTTTTATCAGATAATTTAAAAAATGATGTTGATATTATATTGCAGGCATTAAAATATGGGTATAGAAGTTATATTTCTATTTCAGATGTTGTAAGAAATGATGAAAAGTTTATTTTAGGGTTAGCTGATATTGGTGATCCTTTGCCATTATATAAGTTAGTTCCAGATGTATTTCGTGATGATGAAATATTTATGGAAAGAGCAATTAAATATAATCCGATATTTATTGGTGTTATATCAGATAGATTAAGAAATAATAGTGATTTTTTCTTGGATGTTACAAAAAAATATGGTAAAAATCAACTTTTTTTGCGAGAAGCTTCTGTGGATTTAAAAAGTAATCGTGATTTTGTTTTAAAAATGTTAGAATGTGAGACTGCTGATTGTATGCCTAATGTATTAGACGATGATGCTGAGGTTATTTTAGCTTTTGCTAAAAAGAAGAAAATAATTTCTATTAGTGATAGATTAAGAGATGATAAAGATTTTATATTAAAGCTTATGGAGATAAGAAGAGATGTTTTATATAAAGCTGCTTCAAAAAGATTAAGAGATGATGAGGATGTAATTTTAAAATCATTGAAATATAAAAAAGATTCTTTATATTATGCATCAGAACGTTTAAAGGATGATAAGGAATTTGTAAAAAAAGCTATGGATGTAAAAGATGGTGTTTTACAATATGCATCAAAGAGATTAAGGGATGATATTGATTTAGCCATATATTCTATAATGAAAAATCCTAAAAATGTTAAGTATATATCATCAAGATTAAAGAAGGATTCTAGGATAATTGAACTGATAAAATAGTTAGTAAAATTTAAGGAGGTGTTTAAAATATGAAAAAAAGTTTTGATTTAAGTGAATTGAAGAAATATATTTCTGATAGTCAATTTTCAAATGGTGATAGACTTTATTGTTTGCAATTTCCAAATTTAATTTTTATTTATGAATTAGATAACAATCCATCGATAGCCAATTTTATTGGATATTATGCAGATAGTCATGATTTATTTAGTGATGGTTCTTTATCTGAATTATTGAAAGATAATAATGATTATATTTTTTCTAAAGAGCCATTTATAAATGATGAATCTAAATAGTTTAATAAATAATGTGTATATAGAATTTGTAAAGTAAGATTATTTATTTTGTGGGTTAGTTTAAGTATTAATTTTATTTTTGATTTTTAAGAAGTGAGGTTTGTGAAATGGAAAATAGAATATGTCAAAGTTGTGGTATGCCTACTAATGTTAACGAGCAATTAGGTACAAATAGTGATGGCAGTATTAATAATGATTATTGTAAATATTGTTATGAAAATGGGGAGTTTATAGATAAAGTTACGATGGAAGAATATATAGAAAATTGTTCAGAGTATGGTACGCAGGCCGGAATGAGTAATGAAGAAATGCGAAAACATTGTCAAAAGTTATTTCCAACGTTAAAAAGATGGAAATGTACTTGTACTGATGAATGTGCTACTGGGTATAATCCTAATTGCACTTGTACTAATCCAGAGTGTCATTGTACCGAGAAATATTAATTATAAATACTGCTTTTTTAGAACTAGTTATGGAATAATTAGTTCTTTTTGTTTATTAGTTTTTGTGTATTATTATAAAATTTAAAAAGTAATTTTAAAAATTTATAAATTATTG
>CATKEA010000086.1 GCA_949746915.1 uncultured Bacilli bacterium | reverse complement strand
GTTGATGATTCTAAATTATAGTATTTAATAGCACGTTTTACCTTATTATCATCAGACGTATATAGAAATATACTTATTTTATTTTTATAATCTTTTAAAATATAATCAGCACATCTTCCAATAATAACACATGGCTCTTTAGCAATTTTTTTAATAACTTTTGCCTCAGCAATAAATATTTTGTCATCATTATTGTAATAAGGATTATGTTGCATACTATTAGTAAGCTTCTGTTCTGTCTTACTTATATAGTCCTTTGATAAACCCGATTCCTTAGTTGCAAGATTTATTAGTTCTTTATCATATAATTTTAAATTAAGGCTTTCTGCTAATAATTTACCAACATATCTTCCTCCTGAACCATATTCACGTGAAATAGTTATTATGACGTCACAGGCTGGCTTAATATTACTCTTAACAGTATCCAAATTTAGTTCTGATTCATCTGTTTTATTTTCTAACTTTCCTAATTTTATATACTCTGAAGTGAAGATAAATAAAACTACAAAGAAGCATATTCCGTCTGCAAGTGGTCCAGCATATAGTGCTCCATACAAGCCATAAATATTACTAAAAATAAGTGCAAGTGGCGTAAATAAAATTATTTGCCTAGTAAATGATACTAAAGTAGCTTTTTTTACATTTCCTAAAGATTGGACAACTATACTAGTGCACATTTCAAAAGCGTTTAAAAAGCAAATCACTAAAAATATATGACAAAAATCTACTGCGAATTCCATAAATAGTTTGTAGTTACTATCAGAAGACGTAATAAAGATTGATACAACCTCTTTAGAAAAGAATACAATTATCAAATTAAAAATAATACCAATTATTAAAGATATTGATAGTACTTTACGCAAAGTTTCTTTCACTCTCTTATAATTTCCTGCACCATAGTTATAACCAATTATTGGCTGAGAACCAATTGATATACCAAGAATACAAGAAACATAAATACTATTAATCTTTGATATAACACCATAGACAGATAAAGGAATGTCACTTCCAAACTTAGACGATGCACCATACTGTGTCATTAAATTATTCATTACAACAAATAAGACTAAGATAGTCATTTGGGTTATAAAACTAGATAAGCCTAAACTTAAAGTTTTTATAACGCTTTTATCTAATTTATAATCTTTTAATGTCATCTTGACAGATTTTATTCTTTTTAAATACAATATGGCAATTATGAAAGATACTAATTGTCCAATTATGGTTGCTAGAGCACCACCTTTTACTCCCATGTTAAATACTAAAATGAAAATTGGATCTAATATTAAGTTAATAATAGCACCAGCTAAAAGACAGAACATTGAATATTTTGGAGATCCATCAGCTCTAATTATAGATGAAATACCAGAATATATAATCATGAATGGTGCACCTATTAATATTATTCTACCATAGTCAATTGCTGATTTAAAAACATTAGAACTGCATCCAAAAAGATTTACTAATATAGGTAAGAATAGTTCACCTAATATCATTATTATAATAGATGAAATAAATAGAAGTACGACAGCTGATCCGATGCTTTTTTTGGCTTCATCTTTTTTCCCTTCGCCAAGTTTTAAACTGACCTCCGCACTACAACCGTTACCAATAAGTCCTGCGATACTATTACATATTATTACTAGCGGAAAAATAACATTTGTAGCAGCATTTCCAATTGTTCCTACTCCTTGCCCAATAAATATTTGATCAACAATGTTGTAAATAGAGTTTATTAGCATACTTATAATACAAGGAATTGAGAATGTTAATAATAATCTACTTATTTTTTCGTTTCCTAGATTAATCGTTTTCATATATACTACTCTCCTCTCACAAAAAAATAACGTAAATCTGGCCTGGACTTACGTTAAAATAAACGACCTGTTTAATTATAACACATTATTTTTTTAATTAGTAGCAGTTAATTTTATTTTTTATTACTGAATTTATTAACTAATTCATTTAAATCTAGCATTTTTCTATCAAGTTCTGTTATAGCAAGACTTGATTTATACATTTCTTCTTGAACTTCTTTTGGGATGCTATTATCAAATTTATAACTTATTTTATGATCTAGCGAGGCCCAAAAGTCCATTGCTATAGTTCTGATTTGAATTTCTGCAGGGATATATTCTTTACCTGTTGATAAGTAAATTGGAACTAAAACAATTAAATGGTAGCTTGAATATCCTGTTTTTTTAGGATTTGATATATAATCTCTTCGCTCTTTTATAATAATATTAGATGACTTTGAAATCATTGATACAATGTCATAAACATCTGTTAAGAAGGAGCAAACAATTCTTATACCAACAATATCATAAATGTTATTTTTCATATTATTTATTGTTGGAACATAGCCTTTATTTACTAATTTATTAACGATACTTTTTTGTGATTTTATTCTTGATTTTACATGCTCAACTGGATTGTATTCATGTTTATGAACAAACTCATCTATTAAAATCGCTATTTCTGTTTCTAAAGTTCTTTTAGCATACTCATACTTTAAAACAGTTCTTTCAAAATTGCTGAAGTTTATCATTTCTCCTGTTGTCTCTTCTAATAAATTACACATCTTTTTATTCCTCTTTCTTTTTGTTATTTTGGAAATTTATACCAATATTATCGATTTGTTGATTATAACACAAATTTGATATTTTAACAAGTCCTTTATTAATAAACTTTTGTGATTTTATTAGTTTCTAATCAGATATTCTTTGTATATAAAAAGAATGACCACTTTATGTGTCATTCTTAATAATATCTTCTTATCTTATTTAAATTCTTCTGTTGCATAATAGTAATACTCATTACTAGCTCCTAGTTTAAAAGTATGTTTGAATATAGCGAATTTATCAATGTTATCTTCAAAGTATTTAGTAATAGTTTCTTTAGTATCTTTGTTATATCTAAAATCATATTTTTCATCATTTTCTTCATTAGTATATCTAAGTGCTTTAGAAGATGATAGTACACTTCCTTCAAAACCAGCTTGTTCATAAATAGTTAAAGTATCACCTTTAACATTGTATGCTTTAATCTTACTTATGCCTTTTGTAAGACTAGTTCCTCCTGTTGATGAAAATTTAACATAATATTTATCAGACTTTTCTACTATACCACCCAATATACGAAACTTTGCTCCAGCTTTATCATTTGCGCTATCAATGTTATATAGTTTCTTTAAAGTGCTATTAAGCTTTTCTATTAGTACATATTTGTCTCCTGTACATGTTGAGTTTAAACCACACCAACTATATTTACCTGCTTCTCTTATTTCTGATTCTTCTTCTGTCATATTATAGGCAATTGCTAATAATAATCTTTCGTCTAAGTCAGTTACTGTTACACTTTTTCCAGTATAAGCATCAAGTTTATATCCATAGTTTGAATTTAAAGTTCCTTCTCTTTCGGAGTCATATTCTATTAGCATTGGAACATATGATAGATATTTATTTAATTCCTCATCAGACAGATTTTTTTCGGTTTTTTCTGTTGGAATAGTTGGAGTACTTGGTTTTTCTTCTTGATTATTATCTTTGTCTTGACTTTGATTATGGTTAGAGTTATTATTGTTGTTATTATTTTTATTACTTGTAAAATACAAAGTCCCCAGTACTGCTATTAATATTAGTAGTACTGAAATTATTACTAATAATATAGTATTACTGTTATTGTTTTGATAACTATTTTCCATTTTATTACCTCTTATTTTTAGTCGTTTGGATCAACTAATATCTTAACAGCATCACTGTTACCTGATGTTAGTTTTTCATATGACTTTTGAACATCTTTTAGTCCTACTATTTCATCAACAAATTTCATGACATCAATTTGCTTATTAGAGATTAGTTCTATGCAAGTTTCAAATTCTTCTTTTGTATAAGCAATAGCACCTTGAACTGTTATCTCACGCATTACTGCAAGCATTGTTGGTATTGTTATTGGTTCAACAGCTACACCTACTAATATTACTGTTCCACCTTGTTTTACTGTAGTTAGTGCATTTGTAACTGCTCCACTATTACCACAGCATTCTATTACTACGTCAAATCCACCTTCTGTTTTATTAATTATGTTTTCTATGGCATCTGGATTCTTGGCATTTACCCATTCATCAGCAACTCCTAAAGCAACAGCTTTTCTTCCTCTTGCTTCATTTACTTCTGATACTACTACGTAACTTGCTCCTTCTTTTTTTGCAAATAAAGCTGAAACAAGTCCTATGATACCTCCACCTATTACTAATACTTTAGCACCAACTTTGATATTGGCAAGTCTAACAGCATGTAGTCCTACTGCGGTTGGTTCTACCATTGCACCTTCATCAAAAGATACATTGTCTGGTAGTTTTATAACCATATCAGGTCTAATTGCCATTTTAGGTGCTAAAGCTCCTGGATTAGTTAAAGAAAGGCCTGTTGCATTTGTCCATGTTTTACTACAATATTGTGGGTTTCCAGTTGTACATGCTTCACAACTTCCACATGGTGAAATCGGAAGTGCTGTTACATGGTCACCTACTTTTAAATCATCTCTCATTCCTGGATCAGTTACAATTCCAGAATATTCATGACCCATTACTAAACCAACAGGTTGACCCATATCCCAATAATGTATATCAGAACCACATATACCACATTTTTTAACATCAATTATAACATTATTTTTATCTGATACTGGTTCTTCTATATCTTTAATTTTAAAGTCTTTTACGCCTTTAATTGCGACACATTTCATATATACCTCCTTGTATTTTAGCTGCAAGTTTAGTATATCATAATTTTCTATGTAACAGTTAACAAAAAGTAAAAAAATGCATAAAAATAGTAAAAATGAGTAAACCAGATTTTTTACTATTTTTACTATTTTTTATATTATATCTATTACTTTGAAATTTCGTATGGATAATTAGCGGTTCCATTTCCATCACTTATCATTGTCCCAGGTGCAAGTGAAACAGACGGACGGACGCCGTACGTGTAGTGGACGCCGTAGCTGTATAGATCACCATTAGAGTACACGCCGAATCCGCTCGCAGCGTTACGGAAGAAGTTAGGCGACAAAACCCACCAAGATTGATTTGTGTATAAATAACTTTTATTACTATATCCACTTGTTCCATGTCCAGCAAGTATTGTTTCATCTGCCGTTAATAAGGCCACTGGATATGTTAACTTTCCATTTCCTCTTTCACTACTTATGGTAAATTTATCATTATTATTTGAACATTCAATACTTGGTTTGTATGTAATATTGTTTATTTCTCTTCCATTAAAATATAAATCTCCATTTGTTGCTGAATCTTTATCCCAGCTACCTTTTTGATAGATACTTCTATCATTACACCATATAGTGTCTTCTAATCTATCAGTATAATCTGTCATATTTTTACTATACCAATCATCTATTGTTGTCTTTATGTCCGAGTTAGTTGTATTACTTGACTCTGTTGTCATCTCTTTTAGGATGTCATCAATCTTCTTTCCTTCTTTTAATGTCATATAGTACTTACTATGATATAGATAATTTACTTCTGTACAACTATCACTATTTGTAAAGCATGTATAGCGGTGAGCATTAAAACCTGTTTGATAATCATTTTCAAAATTCATTGGTGAATATTCTGTAGTATTCTTTAATACATATTTTCCATCTACATATTCTACATCATTTCCATATATCCATTTATAATTATTTGCTTTCTCAATTAGACTTTCATATGTTTCTCCTGATATCATATTGAAATAATATGCATATGAACTACCTGTTGAATCTAGATATGATACTGCCTCACATCCATCTTCTGTATCTTTAAAACATGTATATTTCCCTTTTAAACTACTATAATTACTACTCCATAAGTATTTAGTTATATTATTTAAAGTATATGTATTAGTTGATTCATCATAAGTAACTGAATCTCCATAATAATATTCAGTTGTACCCATATTTGACTTGTATGTACTTGACTTTCCTGCATATTCATACCAATATGTTGAAACAGCCGATTTTGAATTGTATTCATACCTTGTTCCATACATATATCCAACATCAGCAGGTGATGTATAATTAGAGTTAAAAGCACTTGTTCCAATCTGAGTTACTTCTCCAGTTGTATTCGTACACCCACCATCATCATCAGGTAATCCATTATAGATAAGTTTCACTCCACCTGTTTCTGTTGTTCTTACTATCTTCCAACAAAAGTTTGCAAACTTAACATTATTATTAGCGACTTCTCCTCTAAAGTAATGTACTGGATAATAATAATCTACAGTATCAGCAATCGTATAAACACCCTTTCCATTTGTATCGGATGGTGCATTTTTAAAGTCTATTCCACTTGTACTTGTTACAAACTCACTTTTGGTATTATCTGGTGATGCTTGTTTTTCTATTATATTGTACAGTATTTTCTCATTAGTATCTCTTTTTGGAATATAGCTTGCTGTTATTGTTATTTTGCTTGCAAATACAGCATTCATCATCTCTTCTAAATTTGATGCTTCACTATCTATCCATAATCTTAAACTATAGCTGATACTTTGATCACTATTTATGTTACCTTGATCTAACATGTAAGCAGCATGGGCTTTTTCTATGACCTTTTCTAGATTCTCATGTTCTGTTGTTAAGGTATTAAGAAATACTTCGTTATCATCTTTTACTAAGCTAGCCTTAATAAAACTATCAGCTAGAATCTTATCCCCCTCACTTACTGTTTCTAAGTTGACTACATATTTCGTTTTTGTACTACAAGTATTAGTTATTGTAAAAGTATATGGTACTAATTTTCTTCCTTCTTCATCAGTCATTGGCACAGCTTCATTTAAAGTAATAGCATCTGTTTCTTCTTTAATATCTAATTTTAAACATGCTGTTACTATTCTATTTTCATCTGTTTGCCTTAATGTTATTTGCCATAAAGCAAATGATGTTCCAATTACTAAAACAACTCCTAGGACTATTAAAAGTGCTACTTTTACCTTCTTATTTTTTAAAATCTTCTTCTGTTCATTTGTACTCATTTTTACCATTCTTATTATCTTATATATTTATTATAACATAGCTTAAAAAAAATAAATACTCCCATTTTTCAGAGAGTATTTTATCTTATTTAAATAAATTAATTATTCTGTCTAGCAAAGTTACTTTTTCCGTTTTCTTTTCCTGTTTTACTTCTTTTACTACCTTTTTCTTAGAATCTACTACAAGTACAAACTTTGTCGTTCCCTCATCTTTAGATGATTTCATTGTAAATGTTTCATAATCTTCACCTAATTTAACTAAAGTCTTTACTTTTGTTTCTAAAACATTTAAACTTCCATTTCCAATACTTGTAATTTTTGATATTCCTTCTTGATTGAACTTAGTTATTCCATTATTCAAAGTAGTCATTCCTGAATATAATTCCTTTGCACCTTTATCTAGTTCATTAGTTTTACTAGCTAAAATAGCTGTTGCTTCTTGAAGTTTAGTAGTTCCACTTGATAAAGTAGATACACCTTGTTCTATCTGCTTTAAGTTACTAATTAAAGTGTCAATCAAACTATTTAAAGTTGTGCTAGTAGCAGATAAAGTTTGTAATGTCTGTTCTAAAGCCTGTTTATTACCTTCTAATAATTGAATTAAATTAGCATTTGCTGTTATATCTCCTTTTAAGGCATCAATAGTATTTTTGTCTTGTTCAATTAAGGCATTAATCGTACTTATTTGACTACTATTACTTATTAAACTTAAACCTTTTTTTGCTTCTTCTAATTTAGTAATCATTTCTTTTAAACCATTATCTATACTAATTGTACCATTTTCAATTTCCTTTAGTTTTTCACTTACAGTTACTAAATTAGTATATACTTGCTCAGTACCATTTTTTATACTGTTGCTTCCATTTAATAACTCTTTGGCTCCTGCTTCTATTTGATTAATAGAATCTTGTAAAAGTGCAGTATTTTGAAATAATGAAGTCATTTTATCAAATACTTTTAAATCACTACTTTCTAAAACCTTAGGTGTCACTACTGAATAAATACTTGAAAGTGAAAAGTCTTTAGTATCATAACTGATTGTTATTTTGTTTAAATCCTTTAGTTCATCAATTTTTAGACTTTCATACAAGCCAGGTGTTGATATACCTACAACAATGTTTCCAGTTCCATTATTTATTATCTTTCCATTAGTTACCTTAATATTATCATTATTCTCATTTGGAATAATAGTTCCCATTGTTACAACAAACGGAGTATATAAAACTTCTTGCTTTTTATTTATTTTTACTAGATGCTTATCACTATTTTGATATTTTAAAGTTATCTCTACTTTACCACTTTTACCTAAAAGATCATCTATTTTAATATCTTTACCATCTAATTTATAAGATATTTCTACCTTTATAGGTAATTCTTTATTAGTTGTTCCTTGATAAAATATATTTTCACCACGTGCATCCCAAGTTAGTTTATTGTTATTCTTAGTGAAACTATTATCACCATTAATATTTAAGATATTCTCTAGGTCACTTAAGTCTTCTAAAGTATCTTCATCTTTTGTATTTACTAAATGCTCATTTATTAAAACTGTTTTAACACTTCCATCGCTATTTAGTTTACCATAAACAGTTTCATTCTTAGTAAGAGCCATAACACTTGTTGATGATAAACAAAGTGATAAAATCATTAAACTTGCTACTTGTTTTGTTCTTTTTTTATTCATATTACTCTTTCCTTTCATTTTATAAGTGGTCATACATATAACATCATCAAACATTAGTAAGATGGATGGTAAAATCATTATTACAGCAATCATACTAATAATCGCACCACGAGATATTAAAGTACATAG
>CATKEA010000085.1 GCA_949746915.1 uncultured Bacilli bacterium | reverse complement strand
GTTCGTCAATAGCATTTTAGTAATTTCTGAATTTTAAAAATTCATATTAAAAAAGTATTTTATAATTGTTCAGATCTTCTTATGAAAAATAGCTTTTATATTAAAATATCAGATTGTTTAAAAAAAGATAAATACTTGTTTGGACATAAGTATTTATCTAATTTTGATTAAAATTTTTAATAAAATTAATGATTACTACTAAATTCTTTTAAACGATTTAAAAGTTCACTTGCTGTATCACTGCTTATATCATCTAAATTGTCATTTTTATCACTTAATAATTCAGTATCATCTATTCGATTATTCTGAATACCATATACAGGTGAAATAATTGGCGTTGTTCTAAAAAAAGTTTCTCGTACTGAAGATGTTGTTTTAGATGATGCAAGCTCTTCTATTTCTTTTTCATCTACAAATTCTTGTAGTTGCACTTTAGCAATTTCAGAATTTTCATTTTTAACTTCAGTCATTTCTTGTTGAAATTTTTTTCTTAGTTCATTAATAGTAATTGGATAATCAGTTTCATCTAAATATTCACTACTATCATTCTCTTCATATATTTTGTCAGATACTTTAATAAGTTGATCATAACTTATAATTGCTTCGTCTTCTTCTAATTGTTCTAAGTTATCAATATTGTTTCTTTCATTAGCTATAGCTTTTTCTAATTCTTTATGTAAAGCCTCTAAAGAAATTTGGGCTTGTGTTTTTGATAATTCTTCTTCTTTTAATTCTTCTAACTCTTCAGTTTCTTTTTTCTTTAATGGTTCTTTTGTGATAACTTCTGCACGTTTTAATTTTTCAGTTTTTTGAGCCAAACTTTGTTTTATATCTTTGACACTGATAATCTGAGTATCACTAATATCTATGATATCATCTTCATCAATGTTCGGTTTTGAAAGTGGAATTTTTTCTGGTTGTTCTTGTTTTTTCTTAAGTTCGATATTCTCAGTTTTAACTTCTTCTGTTTCTGGATTGATTTTTCTTTTCTGAAATTCTGCTTTTTTAGGTAATATTAACTCTGTAGTCTTTTCTAAAAGATCTTCTAAATCATTGATAGCTGTTCTTTCAACTTTTTTGGGATTACTTTCTTTTTTTGGTTTAACTTCCATTACTGGTACAGATTTTGAATATTGTTCTTTTATTTCTTTTGTTTTGGTTATGTTTTCTTTGATTGCAGGTGATTCTGTTTTTGTTCTTTCATTTGCTACTGGTTTCATCTTTACAGTATTAATAAATCTATTATTAAATAAATCTTTTTTTCTGTTTTTTTCTTTTTTATCTAAAACTAAAATAACTATAATTAATATTAAGACAAGAGCAATTAAGCCATAAACGACAATTAATTCGCTTGTTACTGTATTTTCAAAAAAAATGTTCATTATCATTTTTACTACTTCACCTCATACTATGATATCTTATCGAACTAAGTATAAAAAGGGATGCTGTTTCAGTTCTTAAAACACTACTACCTAGTGATACAGTTATAAAACCATTTGATATCATCGTGTTTGTTTCCTCTTCTGTAAAACCACCCTCAGGTCCTACTACTATTAACATTTTACCACTACTATTTGATTTTGATAAGACTTTTTTTAAACTTTCTGTATTTTCTTTGATTGTACATAAAATTTTAGTGTCATAATCATGTAAATTTACAATTTCTGACAAACTCATAGATTGAGTTATTTCTGGTATGATATTTCGTTTAGATTGTTCTGATGCTTCTTTTAAAATTGTTTGCCATCTCATTTGTTTTTTATCTTCTTTTTTACTAACGTTTACAATACTTCTTGATGCCTGATATGGAATTATTTTATATACTCCAAGTTCAGTTGCTTTTTGTAAAATATAATCCATCTTTTGTTCTTTTACTAAAGATTGTACTAATGTTACTTCAGTTTCTAATTCATTGTTTTCATCTTGAATTTTTATAATTTCAACTTTTACAAAGGGATTTAATTCTATTATTTTACAAATATAAACTTGCTTATTATTAACAACTTCTATTTTATCTGATAGATTCATTCTCATTACTTTTATAATATGATAACTATCTTCTTTTGATAGAATCATAATATTATTATTTATACTGTTACAAAAATATCGTTGCATTTTATCACCTATTTTAATTGTACGAAATATTAGCCATTTTGTAAACATTAAAATAAATATTATATTTTTTCTTAAAAACTATTGCACTTTTTATAAATATATTATATAATTTATT
>CATKEA010000084.1 GCA_949746915.1 uncultured Bacilli bacterium | reverse complement strand
GTTGATTCTATTTTTACTCTTTCTATAAACTGTTCAGTTAGTATGTCTTTCATATTATCCTCCAAAATACCTAATACATACATAATAACTATATTATTATACAAGTATGTTTATTAAATTGGCTTAACTCAATTTGATTTTTATAAAAATTCTACCATAAGTTCAAGTATATTAAAACTTGAAATTAAAAAATTCAAGGGCAACAATTCTTTGAGCAAAAGAAGTAGTTAGTAATAACATTAACGGATATATTTTAACACAATTTTATTATTTAATATAGTCAAATCTTGATTTTATTCGTTCTTTTCCTAACAATTTCATAATTTCATATAAATCTGGCGTCATTGATTTTGTTGTTAAAGCCACCCTTAAAACCATACTAATATCTACAATACTACCTTTATAATTATCTGGTTTTTCTTTGCACTCTTTAATATTTGAACAATATCCATATTTATCTGATAGTTCTTTCATTCTATTAAACCAAGTGTCTTTATCATCATTATCATTATAATAATGATTAATATAATCGAGTAGAATAGTTTTTATTTCTTCTGTATTGTTAATATTTTGCCATTCATAATGGATATTAGTAAACAATTCATCATACATATACCAAATATATGATTTTATTTCAGAATAGCAACTAAAGTCTTTACGAGGTTTTCTTTGTTCTCTTTCAATATTCAAAATACTTATAGTATAATCTTTATATTTTGTAATGAGATTAGCAAATTCAACATCAAATTCTTTTGCCCAAATTAATAAATTGTCATATACTTCTACAGCGGATAACCTTGATAAATAATTTTTAGAAATACTTATCACTTTTTCTAAATCAAATAATGGGCCACTTTTGCTCATTTTATTAAATGAAAATTCAAAATCTCTAAATGATTTATCTGGATTTTGTAAAAGCCATCCTTCAAAATTAGAATTCATTATTGTTGCAAAATATAGTTTAATTGCTTTTACTGGAATTCCTTTTTCATGATAAAATGATACAGCAGCAGGTGGATCTTTCCTTTTGCTTATCTTTCTGATTGTATTTCCTTCTTTTATGTTAAGAGGAAGTAAATGTGCAAACTTTGGAGCTTTAAAACCACAAGCATTCCATAATTCCAAATGATAAGGTACTGATGAAATATATGAATTATCTCTTGTAACTGTAGTAACTCTCATGAAATGGTCATCACATACATGTGCTAATGCGTATGGAGGAATTCCATCGGATTTAATTAAAACTTGATCTACATCGTTTTCAGGCATTTCAATAGTTCCTTTGACTAAATCTTTAAATATTAACTTTTTATTAAAATCACCCATAGATTTTAACCTAAGCACCCATTTGTCTCCGTTCTCAATATGTTTCTTTATAACTTAGGTTTCTACATTTTGCATAATGCCCATAATACCCAATTCGATCTTTTTTCATTTCTTGCTGTTCTCTCATTTTTGCTAAATCTTCTTCTGAACAAAAGCAAGGATAAGCTCTACCAATAGATACTAAGTATTTAGCCACTATGTGATAAATTTCCTTTCTTTCAGTTTGAATATATGGCCCATAATCTCCACCCTTAATGGGATGTTCATTAACAATATAGTTATAATGCTCTAAATCATCAATTATTAATTGAACTCCATTTTCAATTGTTCTTTTATTGTCTGTATCTTCAATTCTCAGAATAAATATTCCATTAGTTTGTTTAGCAATAACTTCTGGAATAAAAGAAGCATATAAATTTCCCATGTGCATTCTGCCCGTTGGACTAGGAGCAAATCTACATACTTCAGCACCTTTTGGTAAATTTTTAGTTGGATACATAATTTCTAAATCATCAATAGTCTTCGCAATATTTGGATATAATAAATCAGCTAAATCTTTATTTGACATTTTAATCATTCCTTTCTTTAAATTGAAAAAAGCAACTCATCCATAAAGGACGAATTGCTCGTTGTACCACCTTAATTTGTAATAATTTACTTATTACCTCAAAATCTTAACGCAATTAACGAAATAGCTTGTATACACTATTCAACTCCAAATCTTCATTCAAATAATTCAAATGTTAATTTACACCAGCCATTAACTATCTATGCATTGAAATTATTTTACTCTTATTCTTCATTGCTTTCAAAATGCAAATATAGTATAGCACTTTTTTAATAAAACACAATATCTACACGCGTTCATTGACGATGTCAATGCACAAGTCTATTTACTAAATTGACATACCCCAATTAAATCTCTATAAATATTTTACCATAATTTTAGACAAATTAAAACTCGAATCATAAAAGTTCGAGTATCAATCAAATCTGGTGC
>CATKEA010000083.1 GCA_949746915.1 uncultured Bacilli bacterium | reverse complement strand
ATATATCATAGGTTTATCATAAACAGGCATCAACTGCTTACTAATTCCCTCAGTTATCGGATATAATCTGGTTCCACTTCCACCAGCAAGTACTATTCCTTTCATCAAATAAAACCTCCTATATTTAATATATACCATCATTTCACTAAAAATAAAAATTGATGCTGAAAAACCAATCAGAAAAATATTATAAAAATCAAAAATACTTTATGACTCTAATACTTTTTTAAATTTATTTTTAAAACATACACACAAAACTCCCCAGATCATTACCATATAACAAAATTATATCATAACATTTGAGTCTAATTACTAATCAAATCATAAAAATAATAATAAACAGAATAAAGAAAAATACTTAGACTTGAACTAAATTTAAGCAAACAACGTTCTAGAAAATTAGCCTTATTATAATTAACTTGAAAATAAAATTGACTTTTTTTCAAAGCTCTATACTTTTTTATCCGTTTCATATTTTTATCGATTGAAACAGAATGATTATGAATAACAATTATCTCGTTATTTATAATTAATTTCTTATCTATCTTTTCAAGCTTCTTTGCTAAAATATTCTCTTCATAATACAAAAAAACATTTTCATCTAAAAAATCAATTTCCTTAAAAACATCTGATTTTATCATAAAAAAGCACCCACTGACAGCTTCTACTTCAGAAAAACTATCATCAAAATGTTTATCTTTATAATGAACAAAATGCTTTCTAATAAACCTATGAAAATAAGGAATATTAAGACAAACTTCAAGATAAGGAGAAGGCACTCTCCAGCCTCTATTTAAAGTTTTACCTTCCAAAATAATCGGCGCAACTACCGCATAACTATCACTACTGTTAAGTAGTCTACCTAAACGAATTATGTCACTGTCTTTATTAATAATAATATCAGAATTAGAAATAATTAAATTAACTTTTCCAAACTTTTCTATCAAATATTTACAACCATAATTAATCGCAGAAGAATATCCCTTATTTTCTGAAGTCTTAAGTATTTCTATCTTGTCATTTGAAAATTTTAACAACTTATCACCTGAGGCATCAGTTGAACAATTATCAACAACCAAAATATAATCAAGCGACTTGTAATCTTTAACGTTTTCTAAAAGATGTTTAGTAGATACATAATCATTATAGTGAATTACAACTAAGGCAGTTATTGTCTTTTCCATTATATCACCTATAAAAATTATATCATACAATTAAAAAAAGCCAAAGAAAAAGGAATAGATAATGTCTATTCCTAAAAAATCTATTATTTAAATTGCTTCCACAATTAATTTAATCGCTGTTTTTTCCTCACCATCTATTACTATATCAGTAAAAGCTGGCGTACAAACTAAATTTTTTCCAGAAGGTGCTACAAAACCACGAGCAATCGCAATCGCTTTAATAGCTTGATTTAATGCTCCAGCTCCTATCGCTTGTATTTCTACGCTTCCCTTTTCACGCATTACATTAGCAAGTGCTCCAGCAACACTATTTGGACTAGATTTAGACGAAACTTTTAATGTTTCCATATATATTATATCATTCCTTTCTACAATTAAATATATGAAAACAAAATCTTGATATTACAAAAAAAGTATTGAAATTAATCAACGCTTTCATTTATTTTATAATTCTTCTGGCTCATCAACTGATTTAACAGTTGGTATTGGTTGTACTTCTGGTATAGCAGTTGGTTCTTCAACAGTAGGAACTGACATCACTGGAGGAACAACAGGTACTGGCTCAACTGCTGGTACTTGCACACCACCACCATATGGCACATGATTTTCCTCAACTACAGGTAACTTCTGAGTAGCTTCAAGTGGATCATTACCACCATAAATTACAGGTTTAACTTCCTCAACAGCCCCAATTGATGAAACTGGACTAACTCCACCATAAACAGAAACTTGTGTTTTATCTAAATTAGTAGCTTCTGGCATTGATAATTCAGCATTAGCATTAACGTTAATATCCTCATTAATAGGCATCATACCAATAGCATCAGTTGAAATTGTATCCATAGGTGTAATATTATCAACAGGTTGAACCTCTGAAACAACACCACTTGGTATAGTAGAAACATCAACTGTTGGAATAACATTATCAACAACTGGAACAGGATTTTCAACTACAGGTACTACATTATTAATATCTGCTATAGGAGTAACCTCTGGTACAACAGGAGCATCAGGAATAACTGGTGCTACAGTTGGAACAGCAACTACTGTATCAGCAGGAGTTGCAACCTCTGGCATAATATTATTTACATCAACACCCATATCAACTTGACTAACTTCTGGTTGAGAAGTAACAGATGTTACAGAATTATCTACATTATTTGAATTAATTTCTTCTTTTTTTGGCTTTTTAGATTTTGATGATGATACCATAAAAATAACTAATGCAATTACTAAAAGTATCACACCACAAACAATTAGAATTCCTGGAATAGTTGTAAAAAAGCTCATATCCATTTAATTCATCTCCCTTATTTTATACTATTTAAATTTTATCAAAAAAAGAATAAGATTGCAACTACAATTTATTCCTTTACTAAACTTGACATATTAAACAAATTAAAACCATTAGCAGAAATCAACGGTAACTTAAAAAAACACAAATTTTTTTTAGTAACAGGATGAATAAACTCTAATTTATAAGCAAACAATGCCAAACCATCAGAACGACTTTTTTTCTTTCCATAACGCATATCTCCAACAAGCGGATGATTACGACTTGCAAATTGAACTCGAATTTGATGATGGCGCCCTGTTTTCAATTTAATTTCAACTAAAGACATATCATTAATATCATCATAACAAAGCAACTTATATGAAAGTTCTGCTTCCTTTCCTTTTACTTTACTTGACACAATAGTATCACCATTTTCTAGTCTTAACAAATAATCAACTAAAGTATCTTCATTCTTAACTTTACCATGAACAACTGCCAAATAACTCTTTTTTACCATATGATTTTTAATTGCTAAAGACAACCTAGAAGCCGCTTTACTTGTTCTTGCAAAAACCATCACACCTCCAACAGGTCTATCCAATCTATGTATAAGCCCGATGTAAACATTACCAGGTTTATTATATTTGCATTTTACATACTCTTTTACAATATTTAACATGTCAATATCATTCGTATTATCAGCCTGACTTAAAATATTTGCTGGTTTTAAAACAACAATAATATGATTATCTTCATATAAAACATCAAGATTATTCATAAAAATCGATCCTTCCATAAACACCACATGGAAGTACTAAATCGTTATTTTTTATCGGTAATCCTATTTCATCAGTTTCGATATCACCAGAATATTTTTTTAAAACTGTTAATTTAAAAATATTAGCAACAACTTCCTTAGAAAGACCACTAGTATAAGAATTAACTAAAAAAAACAATGGACTATCACTAAGCAATTCTGTACATAAATTAATCAAATTAAATAAATCCTTTTCAATATCCCAAACTTCTCCATTAGCACCCCTACCATAACTAGGCGGATCCATAATAATAACATCATATTTATTACCACGTCTAATCTCTCTCTTAACAAACTTTACAACATCATCAACAAGATAGCGAACATCAGACTTTTCCAAATTAGAAGTTTTAACATTCTCCTTAGCCCAATCAATCATCCCACGAGAAGAATCAACATGAACTACACTAGCTCCAGCACTAAGACATGCAACAGTAGCACCACCTGTATAAGCAAACAAATTTAATACTTTTACCTTAGTATCTTTTTTAGAAGTCTTTATCTTATTAATCATAAAATCCCAATTATAAGCTTGTTCAGGAAACAAACCTGTATGTTTAAAACCCATTTGCTTAATATTAAATACCAAATTGTTATAATTAATAGTCCATCGCTCTGGAGTCTTTTTTAAATTTTCCCAATGGCCACCACCTTTATTACTGCGAAAATAAATAGCATTAATATAAGAATACTTTTCTCTTAAATTACCATTATCCCAAACAACCTGTGGATCAGGTCTAAGTAAATAAACATTTTTCCATCTTTCTAATTTTTCTCCGTTAGATGCATCAATAATTTCATAATCTTTCCATGCATTAGCAAACTTCATTATAACAACCTCTTTTCACATAATCACATTATAACATAAATAACATTTAAAATTTAAGGTCTTTTTACAAGTACTGGATTTGCTTTTATTTCTTCTTTAAACTTACTAGATATATATCCATTATTTTCATAACTATCAGTAACTCCAGTTAAATAATCTAAATAGGAACAAATACGTAACATACTACCATCATTTAATTTCATATCATTATCATAATCTAGCATATAAGCACTATATGCACAATTTAGCATAATATTAGCAAGTTCCTTAGATTCAACCGAACCAAATTTAAAATAATCTAAACTATATAAAAACTTATCAACATCAATATCTAAACAGATACTCTTTAGTTTATTACTTATAGCCTGCTTATCACTACCATAATAAGAATCTAATACTACATCTGTTCCAAGTAATTCACAAAAATATTTAACGATAACTGCATATTCATCATAATATTCAACATTATAACCAAAATACTCATTTTGTATCACACAATTTAAGCCCTCATTAAGCCACGCATATTTTCCTTTACTTCCGAAAGAATGCCCAATTTCATGTGATTTAACGGAGTTCACTAATTCAATATCATCATGATCATACAAATTAACAAAATCATAAATAGTATTACTCAAAGGACAATAACAAGCCATCATTAAACCATCACCATTATATGAAAAAACTGTACATTTTGCATCATAAGTCTTAACAGTTGAAAAAGTATAATATAATTCCTCTAAATCATAATCATAATCATCAAAAACCGCCTCTAAATTTGCCAAATAAATCTCCTTATCCTTATCACTAAGTTTACAATTGCCTAAAATAGCTTCCTCTAATTGATTATAACTCCACATATCATCACTAAGATATCCATCATCGATGTCAGAAAAAGGATTATCAATCATCTTTTCAATAGTAGTAAATGTATTACCAAACTTTTCTACATTACTAATAGATGCAAGAACCAAATTTCCAAAAGAAAGTGAATATAAGAAAAGAAATAAATTCTTTCTAATTTTAGACGTTTTATAGTCAAAATTTGAAAAATGGTGCTCCATAGCTTTCTGCCTTTCCAAAACACTTTTTTTAAACAAAGTTAAAGAAATTAAAGAAGCAGGTATAAATATGGGTAACATATAATCACAAAGAAACGCAACATTAAAAATATAAGGACTTAAAACTGCATCACTACTCTTCAACAAATATGGAAAAGATAATACAATCTGAGTAAATAAAGTCTCAACTAAACCACTTGGAATTTTAAAAGAAAATAAAGAAGATAACTTCTCTGCCATAGCTAAATGTTTTTTATCAATAAAAATAATATTACCATCTTTAAATTGTTGATAAATTGAAGTAGAATTATCATAAGCTAACATCGAAGCATATAAAACAAATTTATCTATATCTCCATTATTTTTTTTAAAATCATACCAAAGGACATTCCTTTCATCAAGTAAAATAAGCATCCTATATAAATCAAAACAATCATCTTTTTTTGAACCAAATAAACATATTTTTTCAACAGAAAAAGAATCTAAATCTTCCAATTTTTTATACTCCAAATCCCTAAAAAACTTTATATTTTTTTCATTGTACTTACTAGCATCAATCATGTTAAGTAAAACATTTTCAAAATAAACCACCCTATAACAACCCCTTACATAAATAAATGACTAGATTATAGCATAAATTCAAATTTATTTCAAGAAAAAAAGAATCATTGTAGATTCAACTTTTCAATAAATCTTAAATATAATTTATTACATTTTTCTTCATCCATAGCACTCTTATCCCTATAAGGATTTATTATACCAAGTTTATCGTATTTCTCGTCTCCAAGTTTATGATACGGTAAAAACTCTATCTTTTCTACATTATCAATTTTTCTTACAAACTGAACTAACTCATCAAGATATTGATCATTATCCATAATTCCAGGAACAATAACTTGTCTAATCCATATTTTTTTCTTAAGTTTATTACAAACTTCAATAAATTTTAAAGTTTCATCTATTGCTCCGCCAGTAAGTTCTTTATAACCAATAGCATTGGTATGTTTAACATCTAAAAGAACTAAATCAATATATTCTAAAATAGCTTCATAGTTTCCATTTCCAACACCAGCTGTATCTAAAGTAATATGGATTCCTTCCCTTTTTAAAATTTTAGAAACTTCTATAATAAAATCACTTTGAAGAAGAGGCTCTCCACCTGAAAAAGTAACACCACCATTATTTCTCTTAAAATAAGGCTTATTACGAATTATCTTTTTAGAAAGCTCTTCTGCAGTTATATTATGTTTCCCCATTTTCCATGTTTCAGGATTATGACAATATTTACACCTTAATTTACATCCACTCAAAAATACAACCGTTCTAATTCCTGGACCATCGACCAAACCAAAAGTCTCAATCGAATCAATACTTCCCATCATTAATTAACACCAATTTTTACATCTTACCATGGAAAGTACGAGCAATAACTTCCTCTTGTTGCTTTCTAGTTAAACGATTAAATCTAACAGCATAACCAGAAACACGAATAGTTAACAACGGATATTTATCAGGATTTTCCATTGCATCAATCAATGTATCTCTATTTAAAACATTAACATTTAAATGATGTGCACCTTGACTAAAATATCCATCTAAAACTGTAACTAAATTATCAATTCGTTCTTCCTCAGTTTTTCCAAGAGTTGAAGGAACAATTGAAAAAGTATTAGATATACCATCACGACAACAAGAAGCATAATCAAGTTTTGCAACAGAATTCAAACTTGCAAGAGCTCCACTACAATCTCTTTCATGCATTGGATTAGCCCCTGGAGCAAAAGGAACTCCTGCTAATCTTCCATCTGGTGTAGCGCCAGTCTTTGAACCATATACAACATTTGAAGTTATAGTTAACACTGATAACGTTGGTTCAGCATCACGATAAGGCTTATGACTAGCTAATTCCTTATAAATTTTATCAAGAATCTCTTTAGCTATATCATCAACTTTATCATCATCGTTACCATATTTAGGGAAATCACCTTCAATTTCAAAACCAGTTGTAACACCATTTTCACCACGAATCGGTTTAACTTTAGCATACTTAATAGCAGAAAGTGAATCAGTAGCAACAGAAAGTCCTGCTACACCATAAGCCATAAACCTATGAACATCTGTATCATGTAAAGCCATTTGACCAGCCTCATATGCATACTTATCATGCATATAATGTATAACATTCATTGCATTAGCATAAATTTCTGCAACACGTTCAAGCATTTTAAAATAAGAAGCCTTAACTTTTTCATAATCTAAAACTTCATCGTCCATAATTTCAAAACCGTCAATAACTTTATCACCCTTAACTTCATCAATACCACCATTTATTGAATAAAGTAAAGCCTTAGCTAAATTACAACGAGCTCCAAAAAATTGCATATCTTTACCAACTCGCATTGCTGAAACACAACATGCAATTGCATAGTCATCACCATAAATAGGTCTCATTACTTCATCATTTTCATACTGAATAGCATCAGTTTCAATACTCATACTAGCACAATATTTCTTAAATGATTCAGGTAACTTATCACTCCACAAAATAGTAAGATTAGGTTCTGGTGCAGGATCTAAATTACTTAATGTATGTAAAATACGGTAACTAGTCTTAGTTACTAAGCTACGTCCATCTTCTCCAATACCACCAATTGAACAAGTTACCCAAGTTGGATCTCCTGAAAATAACTCATCGTATTCTGGAGTTCTCAAATGACGAGCAATTCTAAGTTTAATAACAAATTGATCAATTAGTTCCTGTGCTTCTTCCTCAGTTATTGTACCTTCTTCTATATCACGTTTAATATAAATATCAAAGAAAGCATCAACACGTCCTAAACTCATGGCTGCTCCATTATTTTCTTTTATTGCAGCCAAATATCCAAAGTATGTCCATTGAATAGCTTCCTTAGCATTAATAGCAGGTTTACTAATATCAAAACCATACTTACTTGCCATTTTCTTTATATCATCTAAAGCCCTATACTGCATTGATACATCTTCCCTTAAATGTATCAATTCTTCAGTCAATGGACCTATAAGTTTATTATCCCACTCATCTTTTTTGCTTTCCATTAAAAAATCAATACCATAAAGAGCAATTCGACGATAGTCCCCTATAATTCTACCACGACCATAAGCATCTGGAAGTCCTGTCAAAAGACCAACATGTCTAGCTTTACGAATATCACCTGTATAAGCATCAAAAACACCTTGATTGTGAGTTTTTCTAAATTCATT
The DNA here is from genome assembly GCA_949746915.1 of uncultured Bacilli bacterium. Lineage (GTDB taxonomy): Bacteria > Bacillota_I > Bacilli_A > RF39 > UBA660 > CATKEA01. The sequence goes on along the minus strand of CATKEA010000083.1, from coordinate 95 downwards.
AAAGTATTTATCAACATCACTATTTAATTTATAACCATATGCATCAAGTTCTTGATAAACCATACGTATCCCACCATATGGATTTACTATTCTTT
>CATKEA010000082.1 GCA_949746915.1 uncultured Bacilli bacterium | reverse complement strand
CTATTTAACTAAATATATTAAACTAATTACCTTTCTTAATATAAAAAATAAAATAATATTTAATGAAGCAATTATTGCATCAATTGACAATATCCTTATGATAAAATTTTTAATTATGATGGATTCAAATCTTAAAAGATTATTAGAAGCAAGTAAAGTACTAGATAACCAAGATACAGCTATTCAAAATCTTAGTGATCTTCTAAATTTATTACACATTACAAATGCCTTTAGTAATGATCCGATTTATCGACAAAAAATATGTACATTTCTTACCGAAAAAATATTTGCAGGTACATTAGAAAATGGTAAAATAAATGAAAATCAAATAGTTGGAGACAATATTCATAGAATGTTTGCATTTACTTCTATTAAATCTTATTCAAATAAAGAGTTTTCTAACCTATTCCTAGAAAACTATCAAGATATGATAAACCTTGAAAAAACAAATTCAGGAATAATTGATGATATCTATGCAAATTTTGAAGATATTAGTAGAACTAATACTTCTGATAAGGGAATGCAAAGACAATTAAAAGTTACCATTGATAAATGTATACACTACTTATCTAATAAAAAATTTGAAAACGTTCCAACAGGATTCGAAAAATTAGCCTTTACTATTGGAAAATGGTACAATAAAGAAGACATTTGGCAAATGGCAATGAAAATATATAAAGAATCAATTAAAGCACCACGAAATATCTTTACTAAAAAAACTTTAATAGACGAAAAAATAATATATGATAATAATCCAAATCATGATTTAAAAGAAAATCTAAGAAAAGACTTTTCATATGAATGGTTAATAAAACAAGATTATGATAACTTAATATTAGGTAAATATTGTAATTGTTGCAGCCATCTAAATGGTATGGGCCAAGGAATTATGCGAGCTAGTATTATTTCCCCTGATTATCAAAATTTAGTTATAAGAAATGAAATAGGAGAAATTATATCAAAAGCAACAATCTATGTTAACCGTATTCAAGGATATGCTGTCTTTAATACCATTGAAACAAAAATGCAATATAAATGTGATTCAAATAGCTTAAAAAAAATTCATAGTGCACTAATTAGAGGAACCGAAGCCTTTGTTGAACAATATAATAAAAACAATCCAGAAAGTAAAATAGATACTGTTACAATTGGTACTAAAGGTAACAGTTTAAAATCTATCTTAGAAAATAATGAATCAACAAATGCAGACACATATAAAGTACCACCATATAGTAAATATAGCATAACACCTAAATCCAACTATATTGGAGACTGTCACGAACACCAAAAAATTCTTTTAAAAAAATAAAATGACTCTTTTATAAAGTCATTTTTCTTTGTTTTAATCCTTTAAATTATGATAAACTTCTTGTACATCATCAATATCTTCAAGGACATCTATCATTGCATAAAATTTTTCCTCAATTTCCTCGTCATCAAGTTCAATCTCATTTTGAGGAACAAAAGTAATTTCACTAGTCAAAAACTCTGTAACACCTAAATCTTCTAATGCCTCTTTAACACTTAGAAAATCATCTGGCTCGGTATATATTTCATAACTATCATCATTAGTAACAAAATCAAGAGCTCCATTATCAAGAGATGTCATCATCGCTTCATCTTCATCTATTGTATTAGGAATAACTATAACACCACGTCTATTAAACAAATAAGAAACTGAACCATCTGTACCTAAATTACCACCACGTTTTGTAAACGCTGCTCTAACTAAAGATGCTGTACGATTTCTATTATCTGTCAAACAATCAACCATAACAGCAATTCCATTAGGACCATAACCTTCATAACGAATTGCATCATACTCTTCACCATTAGCAGAACCAGTAGCTTTATCAATTGCTTTTTGAATATTATCCTTTGGCATATTCTGACTTCTACATTTTTCTATAACCATACGAAGTGATGGATTATGATCAGGATTTCCATCAGTACCTCTTGCTGCAACATAAATTTCCTTAGCAAGTTTTTGAAATACTTTTCCACGCTCTGCATCAATTAATCCTTTCTTACGATGAATTGTTGCCCACTTAGAATGTCCACTCATTAAAATCTCTTCCCTTCACTATTTATAATTTTTAGACACCTTTATTCTAACACAGAACAGATTTTTTTGTCAAAAAAGTTTTTCAACACTTATTAAGTGTAAATTAACAATAAGTAACTTACAGCATCATCTTTAAAAGTTGCCTTATCATGAAATAAAATACTCTATTAAAATTGGCGATAAAATTAAAAGCATTAAAATTGGTATAAAGAAAATTACTGAAATAGCACTAATCTTTATTGGAATCTTATTAATAACCTCTTTAATATCCATTACCCTCTTATCTCTCAAAAATTGAATTTGTGTATCTAAACTATCAATAATATTAGTACCAAAAATTGAAGACTCTTTAATATTTAAAATAATATTAGAAACAACATCACTAGCAACTCTCCCTCTCAAACTATCAAGAGCTTCTTCTAAACTCTTTCCAAATTTAATTTCCTTAAGAGCATACTTCACTTCCAAAGATAACTCCCCATCAACATTATTAGAAGTCATTTGAAGAGAACTTATTATATCTTTACCAGAAGCTAGTGTCAATTTAAGAACATCAAAGAAAGTTATTGCTTCACCTTCTAACTTTCTAGCACGTTTATTAATTCTAGTATCAATACAAACATAAGAAAGTAAATAATAATAAACAGAAACAACTATTGGAGCAACAATATATCCAAAATTCATAAACCATAGTATAAAAACAAATAAAAAACATGAAGTTATAAATCTAATACTTAAAAACCAATTTGCATCAAAAGTATTATCTAAACCAAGCTTATCAATTTTTCTTTGATACCTAACAATAGTTTTATCCATATGAAAGACCTTATTATTTTTTTGATTTTTCATATTATATCCCCTCTACTTTCATAACTCTTCTAATTATAAAAATATAGATAACATATAAAAGTACAATAATTGCTAAAATAACATTACCAATACTCGTAGTTATAAGTACACTAAAATAACTTGGATTAAGTGTATATATAAATAATGACGTTAAAAGTGGCATACTAACTAAAATTTTAAAAATTAGATTACTACTAGCAGTAAGCATTTTTAATTCATGATTTAACTTACGTCTAGAAAGAATACTCTCTTCAACTGTTTTAAAAATTTCTACAATATCTCCACCAGTTTTATTAAGTACAATCAAAGATGTAGTCATATATTTTACCTCTGGTATTTTTACACGCTCACTAAATCTTTCCAATACTTGTTCATCATCCAAACCATAATTTAAATCTGTAAGCATGTATGAAAATTCCTCTTTTAATGGTCCATCAGTTTCACTTGCTACAATACTAATAGCTTGCATAATACTTTTACCAGCACGAAAACTATTACTCATAATACTTATAGCTTTATACAAATCATCTTCTACAACTTTAATATCCTTTTTTCTAGCAAACATATGAAAAATATCTAAAAGATAAAAACCAATAATTAAACCACACAATATTTGTAACAAAGAAAACATAACTCCTCTTAAAACATTAGAAACAATAATTGTAAAAACAAATGCAATACTAACTAATATTTTACGAGTAACAAAATCCATTGGTGTAACCTGATGACGATTATTTCTATTTATATATACTAAGTATCTCCTACTATAATTACAAAGTAATTTACTTTTTGAAAGTAGTTTAGATACAGAATGCTCAAATAATTTATAACGATATTCAATAGTACCAAATAAACCAGCCTTTTGTTTTTTTACATCATCAACCACATATCTTCTAAGTCTTTTTTCATACTTTAATATATTCAAATATCTGACTAATGATAGTAAGCAAGCAAGAATAAAAACAACTAAAATAATTTGAAGAATTACTATTACTTCATCATTCATCATTTCCACTTGCATCTTATCATCTACTTTCTACCCTATTTTTTCTTTTTATTATCTATTATTGGTTGAAAAATATCATCTACCAACTTTATACCTTTTTGTTTCATCTTATCATACACTTTTGGTAAATAATTATATAAAATAAACTCCCCATTAACTTCATTATTTTCTGTTAAACCTTTTTGCTTAAAAGCAAATATTTCCTTTATTTTAATATCATCACCATTAAAACCAACCACTTCAGCAATAGATGTAATTTTTCTTTTCCCATCACTAAGTCTTTCTACATGAACAATAATATCTATTGCACTTTCTATATAACCACGAATTGCCTTAACAGGTAATTCAATTCCACCCATTAAAACCATTGTTTCAAGTCTATTTAAAGCATCCATTGGTCCATTAGCATGAAGAGTTGTTAAACTTCCCTCATGTCCAGTATTCATAGCTTGTAACATATCGAAAGCTTCTTCACCACGTACTTCTCCAACAATAATTCTATCAGGTCTCATACGAAGAGAATTTCGAACTAAATCACGAGTAGTAACTTCTTTACCATTATCGTAATTACAATTACGAATTTCTAATGATATAACATGATTTTGATTAAGCCTTAACTCAACAGCATCTTCTATTGTAATAATTCTCTCCTCTCTTCCAATAAAACTAGAAAGGATATTTAAAATTGTTGTTTTACCACTACCAGTACCACCACAGACCAAAATATTAAATTTACTTTGAACACAAGCTTCAAGAAATCTTGCCATATAAGGAGTAACTGTACCACCTCTTAATAAATCTTCTATATTAACAATATCATCTCTAAATTTACGAATTGTCAAAACTGGCCCATTTAAACTAAGTGGAGGAATAATAGCATTAATTCTAGAACCATCTGGTAATCTACTATCAACCATGGGATTATTAATATCAATAGTTCTTCCAAGTGGTTGCACTATTCTTTCGATTGTTCTTAAAATATGATCATTATTTATAAAAGATGTACTTTCATCTTTTATAATACGTCCATCCATTTCTATATATATCTGATCAGGAGCATTAACCATTATTTCAGTAACATTTTTATCTTTAAGTAAAACTGTCAAAGGTCCATAACCCTTTAGTTCATCTTCTATTAAATCAAATACATGTGTTCTTTCTAATGTACTAAGATCATATCCTTCAAGTGATTTATCAATTATATCATTGACATACTGTTTCAAATTATCACTATTTTCTAAATTATTATCAATAATATTTTCAATAATTTTTTTACGCAATTTATCTAATAGAACTTTATCTTTAAAAATATCATAATCAGATGCTATTTTAAGTGACTTTTTTTTCGTACTCATTTGAAATTCTTCTTGTAAAGTTTTACTTGCCATCGTTAATCCTCCCTACTTAATTAAATCTTTAGCCATATTATTAAGCTTATTTAAGTCTTTTTTATCTTTAAATATCAAATTCTTATTAAGTGTAAATATCTTTCCTTCTACTACATATTTAGTAAAGTTTCTAATATATAAATTACTTGAAACAGTGTAATCTATATTGTGTTTAATAAGATTTTTCATATCATAAACGCTAAAATAATTTAATTCAGGACGAGCTGAATTATTTAAAACAACTTTAACTTTATCTAAATAGTCAACATCATCTAATACTTGCATAAAAGCTTTGGTATTTTTTAAATCCATTAAAGAATTAGTAATTGTATAAAGTATAACATCAGCTGCATCTAAAGCTACTATATTGGTACCATGAAGTCCATGTTGTGTATCTATAAGTACAACATCATAATCTTGTTTAAATATATTTATAATTGATTCTATATACTCTATTTCTATTTTTCTAGCTTGTCTTGGATCCTTTGGACTAGCAACTACATCTATGAAACTAGAATATTTAGTAATATAACTTTTACAATCTGTGAATTTATTGTTTACTAAATCTTCATAAATATTAAAAATACTCTTTTGTGGTGTAAGATTCATATTTAAAGCAAGATTACCACCAGTAAAGTCAAAATCTAATAAAAGAACTTTCTTACCTAATTTTTCATAAATGCCAGCTAAATTAAGTGTTAAAATTGTTTTACCTACTCCACCTTTACCAGATGTTACAACGATTACTGTTGTCTTTTTATCTATATCTTTCATCTAAATCTACCCTCTTTTACATTCACTTTTAATTTTTATGTTATATTTTTTATACCCAACTATTTTTCCAAAAATTGCTTCTTTTTCTTTTTGAAAAGTAACTTCAATTATATTATTTTCTTCTCTAATGATTTTTATATTTACTAAATTTGTGTCATTTTTCAATAAAAGTTCTTCTAAAGTTTGATTATCTTTATCTGAATAGCTACATAAATCAAATGCTAGATTATTCAAATTATTCTTTTCTGAAAGTAACATTCCTTGTTCTACAACAACTGCTAGAATCAATAAAATAACAGGTAAGATTAAAATAAAAGGAACGAGTACTTGTCCATGAGTATTAATCTTCATTAGGAATCACCCTAGTAGTAGTTATTTTATATGGATTTTTAAAAATAAGATTTAAACCAGGTGTAATAAGACTAACATTTTTAGAAAGCTTGATATAAATTAATGAATCCTTTTCATAAATTTCTAAAGATTCTAATTTTTCTTCTTTGTTTAAAACAGCCAATATTTCATCATGATTCTTATTTTTTTCATAAAGTTTAACAGCATCACTTGTCATATTAATTAAACTATTCTTAGTCATGAATATTCTTCCAAAGTCAATAACACCAAAAATAAGCATAATAAAAACAGGTAAAATTAAAACAAATTCAATTAGTGCTTGACCACGCTCATTAGGTATCATCATACCACCCCTATTATATAAATAATTATAGCATAGCTTAAAAAGAAAATAAATCAAAATTTAAAAAAACAACAATAAAAATTGTTGTTAAAAAACAATATAAGTAACTCAAAGTTTAAATCATCAAAACAATGCGGAAACCAAAATTTTCGTACACTGAACCAGTATAATGCGAAAATGCAAACTGACCTGAATCTAAACCAGTATTATAAGCACCACCACGACTAAACCAAGGATACACATTGTTAATAAAATCCGCACAGTCAACATACCATGAACTTATCTGTCTTGTTTGATTATTATCATAGATTATACTATTAAATGGACCCATCTCAAATGTCGCATCTCCAAAATGTCCTCTAGTATACTCAGAATAACTAGTTCCATATGCATACTTATCATAATACTTTTCTTCTGGCCATGAATATCCTGATATTAGGCTTCCACCTTCTCCATAGCCTCCAATAAATCCTGAATTGTTAGCTGCATTTTGACCACTTAATAGATTTCCACTTGTGTCTGTCATTACTCCCATAACATATTCCCATGCTCCTCCTGACATATCATAGATTCCACTGATATTTCCTGTTGTACTTGCTAAATATCCTATCTCAGTATTATATGGAAGTGTTACATCAGCTGTGGTTCCATATTT
>CATKEA010000081.1 GCA_949746915.1 uncultured Bacilli bacterium | reverse complement strand
AATTATATTATTATATAATTTATGTAACATAATGATTTTTTCGTCGTTCATATATTTATTCTTTATATCATTTTTTAGTTCCTCTGTCCATTCTATTTTCCCATCTGTACAACTTAGCATTATTTTTTCTTTAATAATAAGTATAGATTCATTTAAACTTAAACACTCATATTGGAAGTTTTTAATTAAATTAGTCATGTGTATTGAAAATTTGTTTATGCCTACTGTGATATTTTCATAATTGTCAGCAGGATTATAATTGGGATAAAAAAGGGGAAATTCACTATCACTGAATTTAAGTTTATTCATCTCCAGATATTTATGTACAAACAAGGGAAATATAATATTGGTACCTTTATACACTTCAGTATCGTCATTAAATTTTTCGCTATTATCGGACACAAACGTATTTACTCTGACAATTGAACTATCCATATTTACTTCATATAGTGAATAGCGATGTCCATTATCATTAATTTTTCTTTGTTGATCCCATCCCATCCCTGTTACTAAAGTAGTCAAGGAATGATTTTGGTTATACCAATTATATGTTTCTTTTTCATGAATGTGCCCCTGTAACATTATATTAGTATTTAATCTGTATTCATCTGTCATATATTGGTTTAAATACTTTTGTTCATCTTTTGTCAACCAGTCTGTAGGATGGTGCATTAAAGCGATTACTAAATCTATATTTTCCTTATTTTTTTGATATTGATTCATTAAATCATCTAATTGAAATCTGCCTATTCTTAATTTTCCCTCATCGTTCTCGTCCATGCTTAACCATGCAGAATTTATACAAATAAAACAGATATTAAAATCATCAACTCTTGTTTCGTGTATACCATATGAGCCTGAGAATGTATCTGTCAAACCAAAAATATCTTTCCTTATTTTTTTTGTTATATCTAAATAATCTTTAAATTGTTTTGGAAAATAACTCCATTCCTCTTTTTTGAATTTATCCCAAAATATTTCATCACTTTCATTTTTTAATTCTTTTAATAACAATAAACCTCTTTTTTTATCATGATTTCCTGGTGTAAATATTATGTCAATCACTTTAGGCTTCAATTTTTCAAATAAATCGATAAAGAATTTATATATTGTTTCTTCAGAACTTGAAAAGTCTCCTTTTTCTACTAAATCGCCAGTAAATACGATAATTACTTTTGATATATTGTGAGATATATCAAAAATATGATCTATCATTTTATGTAACGATGTGGAATAATTGGAATTATGAGATACAATATGTAAATCAGATAAATGAATAATAGCAAAAGTACTTTTGAAATTTTCTTTCTTCATCATTATTTTCTCCGTAAATATTTTTAACTTATTTTACCATTATTTACCAGTAATCGCAATCAGAACATACATTCCTTAAATTATAATATATAAAACATATATTTTTGTATGTTATACTCGTATTTACGAGATATATCAACTATGCATCAGATATCTTGTATAATATCTTGAATAATACCTTTCCTAATGTTATGATTATCTCCAAGGAGGGAAGTCCTATGCCGGATTTAAGTAATTTATTTAATTTTATAGATGAAAAAAATACACAATATATATCTGACCAAACGGGTATCTCTACTGGTAATATATGCGACTGGAAGAGTGAGAGAAGTAAACCTAGTGCAGAATCTCTTGTTATAGTAGCAGAAGCATTAAATTGTTCAGTGGATTATTTACTAGGTAGGACTAATAATGAAAGAGTTTGTCAAAATACCAACTGCTGTTATCAGAGTACCTGTCTTATCACAAGATGCTGTTGCTGGTTTTGGGAAACAGGTAACAGATGATAGTTTCGATTCTCCAGAAATCAAGTGGTTTTATGAAGACCAAGTTCCTGATGATATTGATTATGGAATCATAATAGAAGGGGATAGTATGGAACCTCGCTTTCATAGTGGACAAACCATATTTGTCAAATTAGCTAATGACTGTAACGACAGTTGGTTTGGAATATTTTGTATAACAGATGACGATGGAATAACTAAAGTAGTTTTTAAGCAAAAAGTTATGACAGGTGAATATACGTACAAATAACACTCGTTGAATTATAAAAAATATGATGATATAATTACTGAAGGATGTAGATGTGTTGCGGTATTAGTTGATTAAGTGTATTATATATAGAAGGAGTAGATATGAAAACAACATCAAAAAATCAAAATTCAGCAAATTCAAATGTGGAAGAAATTCTTTATTTTTGTCCGTCTTGTCATAATATTCGTGTAAAAAATGGGGCATATACAAATTATACATGTAATAGATGCGAATCTTATGTAATACCAGTGATTTCTAAAATGGATTATAATAAAAGAAATGAACAACAAAGAAAGCAAATAATTAAAGATTTTAAATCTACATATCCAGAAGTAGCAACTCCAACGGAAATATTATTGAAAAGATTAATTGTTAATACTAATTATATAAATAATCACTTAAGTTCTATCAGAAGTATGATAACTTTTTATTTTGTTTTAACAATAATTGGTGTAATACTTCTCTTATTATCCTCAATGTCTTGATTAAACGTTTTCAACGTAGTAATTATTGATTGTAAATAAAGTAGGAGAGGATCAAATCCGAGCCGCCACGTTTAATTAGTAGCGGCTCAATGCACTTTATACAGTAACTATTCTGTATTTCTCCATATCAGCATACTTCTTTACAAAATCAGATGCTT
>CATKEA010000080.1 GCA_949746915.1 uncultured Bacilli bacterium | reverse complement strand
TATAATTTAATAATAGCAAGAATATTAGAGCTTCCACGGGCTTCTGATATATACAAAAAAATAGGATTTAAGTATATGAAATTTTAATAATTAAATTTTGATATAATGAATGTGTTAAGCAATATATTGCTTTTTTTATTGACAAAAAAACAAATAAATTGTAATATTGTATTAATGAAGTAATACAGTGGTGATTGATATGAGTTTTGAATTTGATAATAATATACCTATATATGTACAATTAGTAGAATATTTAAAAATAAGTATTATATCAGGAGAGTTTAAATTGGGAGAAAAGATTCCATCAGTTAGAGAACTAGCTATTAAAGCTAAAGTAAATCCAAATACGATGCAAAAAGCTTTAATAGAAGTAGAAAATCTAAATCTAATTTATACAGAGAGAACTAATGGAAAATATGTTACTAATAACAAAGATATAATTGATAAATTCAAAGAGGAATATGCCTCTAATTTATCCAAAAAATATTTTTCTAGTATGGTATCTATTGGGTATACAAAAGAAGAAGCAATAAAATATTTAAATAATTTGGGAGGAAAAAAATAATGGAATTATTAAAATGTATTAATGTAGAAAAAAATTATGGGAATAAAAAAATCTTAAAAGATGTTAATCTGACAATTCCAAGAGGTAAAATAATTGGTTTACTAGGAAAGAATGGAACAGGAAAAACAACACTAATAAAACTTATTAATGATTTACTTATTCCAAGTAAAGGAGAAATTCTTGTAAATGGAAAAAAGATAGGAATTGAAAGTAAAAAGATAATATCATATCTCCCAGAAAGAACTTATTTAGATAAAAGTATGACAGTAGAAGAGGTGATTGAATACTTTGAAGACTTTTATGATAATTTTGATGCTAAAAAAGCTAGAAGATTACTTGCAGATTTAAAACTGAACACCAAAGAAAAATTATCAAAAATGAGTAAAGGAATGCAAGAAAAAGTTCAGTTGGTTTTAGTAATGTCAAGAAATGCTGAATTATATATTCTAGATGAACCATTAGGTGGAGTTGATCCTGCTACTCGTGATTATATATTAGACACTATTTTAAATAATTTTAACGAGAAAGCTAGTATAATTATCTCAACACATTTAATATCAGATATTGAAAGAATTTTAGATGAAGTTATTTTTATAAATGATGGGAAAATTATTTTAACATCTAATGCTGATAATCTAAGAACTAAGGAAAACTCATCAATTGATGAAATATTTAGGAGGATGTTCAAATGTTAGATAAATTATTAAAATATGATATCAAAAAAATAGATAAATTTTTACTTATCTTTTATACTCTAGCTTTAATCTTTTCCTTGCTTACAAGAATATTTTTAAATATATCAACCTCTTTTGTTTTAGGAATAGTTGGGCAAATATGTAGTGCCTTCACAATTGCAATGATAGCTAGTATTTTAATCAATAATATAATGCGTTTATGGATTAAATTTAAAAATACTTTATATGATGATGAATCATATTTAACACATACATTACCAGTTGATAGAAAAACTATCTATTTATCTAAAATAATTATATCTATTATAACAATGCTTGTAAGTATGATAGTAATAGCATTAACACTGTTTATAGCATATTACTCTAAGGAAAACATTAAGTGGATTAAGGATATTTTAATACCATTAGCTAATATATATAATCAATCAATTTTAGGCATAATAACATTATTTCTAATTGTATTTTTTACAGAGATGATTAATATCCTTCAAGTTGGATATACAGGAATTATTCTTGGACACAAAATGAGTAATAATAAAGTTGGATATTCTGTAGCATTTGGTTTTATTATTTATCTTATATCTCAAGTATTAACACTGCTTACAGCTTTTATCTTTGCTTTATTTAATAAGGATTTAATGAATTTGTTTATAACAGATACAAAAACGGTTTTAAGTATAGAAATGATAAAAAATCTAGGGTATATATGTATTACTATCTATTTAATTATTTTTGTCATAACTTCCATTATTAATATAAAACTTTTAAAAAATGGAGTAAATATTGAGTAAATATCAAAGAGAGGTTTATTTAAAAACTTTTCTTTTTTATGTCAGTCAATTCAACTATAATAAAAGCTAACAGATAATAGTCACCTCTATAAATAATAAAATAATATAAAACAAAAG
>CATKEA010000079.1 GCA_949746915.1 uncultured Bacilli bacterium | reverse complement strand
GATGTTAAAATAAGAATACCTTATGACATAAATCTTAATTTAAATATAAAAAACTTTAAAATAGGTGATATTCTAGTTCAAGGTTATCTTGATTTTGATATAAGAACTCAATTAGATTTAAAAGATTATGAAATCTATAACATAGCTTCTGTAGTTAATAATACTTCTGGTAGCAATCAGCATATTCATATAGGCGGAAAATAGTGAAAGTTATTTTCAAACCAGTAAATACTATAAAATCACGTTTAGGTATTGAAAAATATGGACCAACCCATAAATACTTTGCTGAACGGTGTAGATATTATATGAATTCTAAATATGTTCCTGAAAGAAAAGGAACATTAGTAACTACCTCATTTATAAGTAGCACTTGCGAAATAGTTTATCCACAGTCTTATGCTCATTATCAATACATAGGCAAGCTATTTGTTGACCCTAAATATAAAAAAGGCGCTTTCTATAGTGAAAATTATGGTTACTGGAGTAGAAAAGGCATCAAAAAAGAACCTACTAATATAGATTTAGTATATACAAAGGCAGGAACTGGACCATATTGGGATAAGAAAATGATAAGCACTGATATGCCAACTATTGAAAAAGAAGTTCAAGAACTTGTAAAAAGAGGGAGAAAATAATGCAAATAGAATTAGACAATGCAAGAATATCTAAATTACGAGAATATTTATTTAAAATAATAGATAGTATTATTGCAGATAAAAAATATCAAATAAACGCTAATATGCTATCAAATGATATCAATAATTATTCACTAGATAAAATACCAACTGCTAGTGAAGTTGAACAATGGGTACTTGGAGTTGAAATTCATAAAGATATTTATTTGTTTAGAAGTAGAATGGAATATAGTCAAGATGTTATAGATAATCTAAAAAATGTAGGTTTTTTTGAAATTTTTGAAAGCATTATACATTCTAATAATAAAAAAGGCATATTGCCAGAAATAGATGGAATTGAAACGATAAAATGTTTAAATTGTGGAGGAATGGAAGACGCCACAATTAATACATGTGAGTTTGCAGTTCAATTGCAAATAACATATAGAATAGGAGGCTAAAATGAAAATTATAGCATCTATAGATTTTACCTTAAAAGGAAAGAAGTACAGAAAAGGTAAAGAAGTTAAAGTAAATAGTAAAAAAGAGTTAATTAAACTTAACGAGAGAGGTTTTATAGAACCTTTAACTATGAAAGAGATACAAGAGTATTTTATAGAAAATACTAAGAAAGAGAGTGAAGAATAATGAAACTTATTATACCAGATAATATTGAAAAAATTGATAGAGATACAGTTGTTAAGTTTTTAGACATAAAACCAGGCACAACAGAACCTAGTTGGGCGTTAGAGGGAATCGGAATAAGCGATATGGGTATTGAATTTAATCCTCAGGTAAATAGTGAAAAATGGGTTATAGAAAAAAATTCTCGAAATGACCATTCTTCTAATCAAAAGCAAAGTTCAATTTCTAAAGAATGCTATAAAAACGACCCATGCTTCGAATTTATTCATAGTTGCATAGATAAATTAAATTGCAAGACACACATTCTAGATGTAGAATTCTGGAATGAAGTTGAAGATGGAGTGTATAAAGCTAAAAAAAGTGATGGTAAAGTTGTTGTTACAAAATATTTATCAGATAAAACGGTTATAGAATATGACCTTTATTATGATGGGGACCCTGTAGAAGGTACTGTAACTATGACTAAAGGAGTGCCTACGTTTACTCCGTCAGCAGACTAATAGAGTTAAGAATAATTCTTAACTCTTTTTTACTATTAATTTTTGCGAAAGGAAGATAATATGGATGATTTTATACAATTAAAAAAAGATAATATTTTAAAAATTGGAATAAAAGATGCAAATGGCATAGATACAAATGAGCATTTAGAGTTTGATTTAGAGGATATTGAATTACCAATAAAATACAATCAAAGTGTTTATGAACATAATAAAAATCTAGAATATCTTAAAACACAATACATAATAATTGATAAGAAGCAATGCAAAAAAGGCAAGGGCATTTTATCATCTAACGATAGAGAAAAAATTAATGTTTTAAAAGAATTTTATAAAAGAGAAATGCATGCTTTAGACTTGTTTTTAGGCGAAGGTGGAACAAAAAAATTATTAAATGGAAGAAATCCTTATTATTCAATGTATAACGAATTTTCAGAGATTTTAAATCCTATTATGCCATTATTGGATGTAAAAATGGAAGATATTGAAAATAAGATTAAACAAAAATATTCTGACGAAAGAGAAGAAAATAGCCTTGAATAATCCAGAATACGTTAAAATAGAAAATAAAAAATACAAAATAAATACTGATTTCAGAGTAGCTATAAAATGCAATAATATAGCGTTAGATAATTCTATTGGTGAATATGAAAAATCGCTAGCGATAATATACAAATTATTTGGAGATGAAGGATTAAAAGATTTTGATAATCATGAAAAATTATTAGAATTAGGTCAAAGATATTTAAGATTAGATAAAGATTATGAAAACAACTACGAAGAACCAGACATGGATTTTGTTCAAGACAAACAATACATTAGAAGTAGCTTTATGCAAGATTATAAATATAACCCTTATGATTTAGAATATCTGCATTGGTGGGATTTTTACCACGATTTAAATGGTTTATCTAATAGTGAGTTTGGAAATTGCTGTATTCTAAATAGAATAAGGAATTTAAGAACTTATGATATATCTCAAATAAAAGACACAAAAGAAAAAGAAAGAATAATAAAAACCAAAAAACAAGTTGCTTTAAATAGAACTAAAGGTAGTCTAACAAAAAAAGAGCAAGAAAGTGTAAGAAAGTTCTTTGAATCAATGAAAAGAGCGTGATGTTTATGAATTATGATGGGTGGGTAGTAATTGGCACAGATTTAAATTCAAAAGAATTTGATAAAGAAATAAAAAGGCTAAAAAAAGAAAGTGAAAAGTTAGCCAAAGAAGAAGAAAAATTGCTTAATCAAAAAGCAAAATTGGAATTAGATACTTCTAAAACTATGAACGAATTATCAAAAGTTGATAAAAAAATAGAATTAATAAGCAAAAAAATAAATTCTATAGAAGCGTCAAATATTCCAGAAAATTTAGAGAATAATATAAGTTATCAAAAGTTAATTGCAGACGCTGAACAACTTAATATTAAAGGACAAGAATATGCTAGTAAGTTAGATTTACAGAAAACTAATTTAAATAATATTAATCAAAAATTGATAGAAAATGCTACTAATCAAGATATGATAAAAAATAAACTTGAAGAAACAGAAGCTAAATCATTAGGATTACATATGAGTTTTGATAATATTGGTAAATCTATATGGGATAATGTTAAAAAAATTGGTAAATGGGCTGGTGCAGTATTTGGAATAAGAGCCGCTTATAATGCAGTAAGTCAAGCAATGTCAATAATTTCTGGATATAATGATGGTATAAATAATAAATTATATTCAATGAAAATGATGTTTGCTAGCGCACTAGAACCATTAATAACGCGAATAGTTAATTTGGCTTGGAAGTTAATGAGTTATGTGGCTTACATTTTGAAGGCTTGGTTTGGTATAGATATATTAGCTAAAGCTAGCGCTAATTCAATGAAAGCTAGTGCTAAATCAGCAAAAGAAATGAAGAAAGATTTAATGGGATTTGATGAAGCAAATATTCAAAATAAAGATGGCTCTGTTGGCTCAATCGGAGCAAATAGTACTCCATCATTTGAAATGCCAAATGTTGAAATCCCAAGTTGGGTTAAATGGATCGCAGATAATAAAGATAAGATACTAACATTTTTAAAAACTTTTGCTAGCATTTTAGGAGTAGTATTTGGAACAAAAGTTATAATTAATTTTTTATCAAAATTAAAATCAGTTCGAACAGTATTAGATTTTCTTAATAGTGGTATAAGTAATATAATCGGATTGCTAAAAGGCATGAGCGGATTACAAATATTTGCATTAATAGCAGGTGTTGTAATAACCTTAACAGGAATAATCACAACAATAAAAGGAATTATAGCCTTTATCAAAGACCCTAGTTGGGAGAACTTTAATAAAATATTGCAAGGATTAACTTTAACTTTGTTAGGTGTTGGTATGGCTATGGTAGCGCTAAATGCTACAAACCCTGTAGGTTGGATTACGCTTGCAGTAGGAGCGATCGCTGGTCTCGTAACAATTTGCTCTAGTCTTGCGCAAACTTTATTTGAAGATAAAGCTAATATATTAAGTGTAAAAGATGCGCAAGAGCAGTTAAAACAAGCACAAGATAATTTAAAACAATCTACCGAAAATTTAAAAAATGCTACTAAAAATTATGATAATGCAGTGAAAAATGCTACAGAAGCTACTAAAAAATTAGAAGAAGCAGAAAAGAAAAATAAAATCAGTGGCGAGGAATTATTTAATCAAGTAGCAGAAGGAAAATTAAAATACCAAGATATGAATGCTGCTCAAAAAGAAGTGTATAATGCTTACTTAAATAATTTAGATGCACAAGAACAATTAAAAAATTCTACAGAAGAATTAGAAAATAGTGTAAATAAATATAAAGATGCAAAAAAAGAAGAAACTAATGCATCTTGGGAAAATCAGTTGACAATAGCCAAAGAAACAGAAAAATATGAAGAATTTAAAAATAAAGTAGTACAAGCATATAAAGATGGTTCTTTAAAAGCAGGAGAAGCTAGAACTTTAATTGAACGAGCAATGACTGGGATGAGTAATGCTTCTAAAAAAACCTTTACCCAAGATTTGCCAGATGATATAAAAAACGGACTAGACCCTAACAAATACGAATCTTTGTGGACTAAATTTAAAAATGCATGGAATAGTTTTTGGGGCAAGCTAAACAAAAATATTTCTGTAGCAGTTAATGGAACTTTTAATGGAGCATCTAGTATTAGTAGTAATAATGGAGGTAGGGGTTTTGCTAAAGGAGGTATTTATTATCCTAAACTCCAATATCATGCTTCTGGAGGAATAATTAATCAACCAGGTAGAGGAGTGCCTTTAACACAGCATATTGGTGGCGAAGCAGGACCAGAAGGGATCTTACCATTGACTGATAGCCAACAAATGGAATTGCTAGGGCAATCTATAGCAAGACACATGGTTATAAATTTAACTAATATAACCAAAATGAATAACAGAGTTTTAAGCAAAGAAATGAAAAGAGTTGAAATACAACAGGATTTTGCAACAAACAGGTAGGTGATGACATGTTAATTGATAAAGATAGTTTAATAGTGGATGGACTCAATTTGGGTTCTTTTATTTTGGAAGCTAAATTTGGGTATCATAAAGTGTGGGGAAACGATACAGGTAGAAATTTAGCTGCTACCTTCATTGGCACGTTAAAAGGTATTTTCCCAAAAATAACTGTTCAATTCAAAAAATTAACAAGGAGTGAAGCTGAGTTAATAGCTCCCATTTTAGATAAGGCTACACAGAATGTACAATATTATGATATAAATAAAAAAGAAAAAATAATTATGACTACTTATACTAACGATTATGAAATAATTAATAAAACAATAGTAGATGAAATATGCAAAGCAGAAGGTTTCACTGTCGCGTTTATATCAACCAAAAAAAGGCCATAATATGAAAAAACATACAAATGATTTTAAAGAAAATATAAAGAAATTGGGTAGAGAATTAGACGCTATTATAACGTACAATTTAAATGACACTAAATATATACTAACATCAGAAGATCTAAATAATGTTACTCCTTATTACGAAGGAAATCTGTTAAAATCAGTTATGAAACAGTTAGAAATTGACACTAATATTAATATTCCAACTAATACAATAATTAATTGTAAAATAGGAGTTAAAGTTAACGAGGAGTATGAATATTTAGATTATGGAAATTATATTGTTTATAATAGTGAAAAGCAAGAAGATACAAATAGTTATCTTCTTGCTTGCTATGATAAATTATTATATTCTATGATTGATTATACTGAATTAAAACATGGAACTTTCCCTATGACAATAAGTGAATATGAAGAAAATTTATGTTTAGATATTGGGCTTGTTTTTAAAGATAAAAATAAAAAGTTTGCTAATTGTGATAAAATAATTGAAAATGATATATATAAAGATTTAGGATATAAGTACAGAGATATATTTGATGAATTATCTCAAGTTACAGCAAGTGTAGTATGCTTAGATATTAATGATGAAGTGGAAAATAGATATATCACTGACACTAATGATATTATAGATAAAGAATTTTTTAATGATAATAATGTTAATTTTGGGGAAGAATATGGTCCAGTCAATTCAATAGTTCTTTCACGAAGTGCAGAAAGTGATAATATATATTTAAGAGATGAGAAAAGTGTTGCAGAAAATGGATTATGCGAAATAAAAATCGTAGATAATCAAATAATGAATCTAAACAATAGAGATGAATTTCTTCCAGATATATTACAAGTTTTAAATGGTTTAAAATATTTTATAAATAATTTTTCTAGCACAGGAATACTTTATTATGATTTGTGTGATAAATATATTGCCCAAATAGATGATAAAACATATTCTTGTATAATGCTTAATGATGAAGCGATTTTGTCTGATGGGTTGTCAGAAAATATATTTTCAGAAAAATTAAATGAAAGTCAAACTGATTATTCTAAAGCTGACAAAACAGATAGAAGGATTAATCAGACTTATATTATAGCTGATAAACTACAACAATTAATTGAAGCTACTATAATTAATGTTGAAGGAAATACAGAACGAATAACTCAAATACTTCAAAATATTTCAGAAATTTTGATGTCGGTACAACAATCTGGTGGAAACAATTTAATAAAAAACTCTGTAGGATTTGCAGGCACAACTGAATGGGATTTAGCATATGACAATGAAGAAACATCAGTAGTAAATACAATAAGTAACGTAGAATTGTTACAAAATGGTACAAGTGGTGGTGCTTTTCAACTTAATGGAGTTAAGATAACTCAAAATATTGTTGTTAACTCTAAAGAAACATATACATTTAACTGCAAGGTTCAAAAACGAGCAGGATTTAGCGGATATATTAAAGTTTATAATGCTAATGATTTAACTCAAAGTTGGGAGAGAAAACTTGAAAACGAAGAAGAATTAAATTTTGAAAATATTACTTTTGAAAATATAAAGATAAATGGTAATAGCTTAATTATAGAATTTTATGGAGTAGAAGGGTCTAATTTAACTATAACAGATAGTATGTTAAATTTAGGTGATTTAAGCTCTGTTTGGACACAAGCCAATGGTGAAATACTAAATACACAAGTGAATATAAACATGAATGGTGTTATGGTTAAGTCAATACAATTTGACGAAAATGGGCAATACGTTGTCATGTCTCCACTAGAATTTGCTGGTTATGCCAAAAAAAATGGTGTATCTGTAAGAGTTTTCACTGTAAATGGAGACACAACAGAAGTTGAAAATCTCTATATAAAAAACATGATGAAGATTCCACCTATAAAATTTGTGCCTAACAAAACAGGTAATAATAGAGGTGTTGCAACAGTTGCAGATTGGAGTGGTATTCAATGATATTATTAGCTGAAAAAGTAGCATTTGGCACTAGCCCTAACATGTATGTTAGTTTTTATTATGAAAAACAACGAAGTGGCGCTAACATGCTATATAGGACTAAAACAGTTATCGAACCTCTTACAAGTCCAAGTTCATACGGATATTATATAGACCAAACACTAACTGTTAATAATGAACAAAGAGAAATTCACAGATTAAAAGAAAATAGCCCTAGCCGTTGGTCTAATCCTATCGAATATAT
>CATKEA010000078.1 GCA_949746915.1 uncultured Bacilli bacterium | reverse complement strand
TTTAGCACATATTATAGGAGAAAATGGTATTGCTGATTTATTAGAACAAAGGGGATATTCTGTTGTAATAGTAAAATAATTTATTATATGGATAGTATTGAGTTATTCATTGATTGGCAATTTTTTAATAAATTGTTGTAAATATTTAAAATGTCGAATTTGGTATTGTAAATACGAGTATTTTATGATAACATAGAAATGTCTTATAAAGATATTTTATGTGGTCTGTTGGTGAAGTGGTTTAACACGCGCGCCTCTCAAGCTCGTATTCACGGGTTCAAACCCCGTACAGACTACCAATTTGTAATTAAAACTAGTTCAACTAGTTTTTTTTATGTTGACCTTATACCCTATAGGGGTATATAATGAATGTGGTGATATGATGAAGGAAGATAATAGTAATAAGACTAAGACTCGTAGTTGTGATGATATAAAGTATCTTATAAAAAGACTTAATGTTATTGAAGGACAAGTTCGTGGTGTAAAACAAATGATAGAGAACAATCGTTATTGTGGAGATGTTTTGATTCAAATGTCAGCTATTAATAAGTCTTTGCAGACACTGGGTAATTTTATTTTAAAAGAGCATATGAAAACTTGTGTTGTTCAGGAAATAAAGAATGACAATTTAGAAGTTATTGATGAGGTATTAGAATTAATGAGTAGATTATCTTAGAGGGAGATTGGAATAATGAAAAAGGTTATTTTAAAGATAGATGGAATGCATTGTGATGGATGTTCTAGTAGGCTTGAAAAAAGTCTAAATATTCAAGATGGGATAAAGAAAGCATATGTTGATTTTGCAAGTAATTTGGCTACTATTGAGTATCAGGATATTGGTTTAGAGAAAATAGAGGAGTATATAGAGGAAGCTGGTTTTAAAAGTTTGGGAATAGAAGAAAAGTAGGTTATATTATGAAAAAAATAATTTTAAAGATAGGTGGTATGAGCTGTAGTGCTTGTTCTAATGGATTGGAAAAATATTTAAAAAAGCAAAATGGGATAAAGGATGTTAATGTTAATCTGGTTATGGCAACAGCAAGTATTGAATATGATGATTTTTTAGAAGTTATTCAAATAGAAAAGTATATATTAAAAGCAGGATTTGAAAGTTTAGGCATTTTAGATGATAATCTTTCTGGAGAAAAGACAAAAACTACACCATTTGTAGTATATGGAATATTGCTTGGATTGATTATGTATATTTCAATGTCTCATATGTTTTTTTTACCTAGTTTGCCATTTATTAATATGCATGATAATCCTACTTTTTATAGTATTTGTTTATTTTTATTAACTTTTATATTTTTAGGGTATGGCTTTGATATTTTAAAAAGTGGTATTAAAAATTTGCTTCATTTAATGCCTAATATGGATACTTTAGTTACTGTTGGTGTTTTAAGTAGTTTTTTATATAGTATATATGGAGTTATTATGGTATTACTGGGTAATATTGGTTATGTTCATAATTTGTATTTTGAGTCAGTGGCTTTTATTATTTATTTTATCAAATTTGGACGTTTTATCGATAGTAATAGTAAGGAGAAAACTAAGGATGCAATAAAAAAATTAGTTACTATAACTCCTAAAACGGCAAAGGTAAAAAATGGCGAGGATGTACTAGAAGTTACTATTGATGAGGTTAAAGTAGGAGATATTTTAGTATGTTATCCTGGAGAGAAAATTGCTGTTGATGGTGTGATAGTTGATGGCAGTAGTCATTTTGATGAATCATTTATTACTGGAGAAAGTAAGCCGGTTTTTAAAAAGATTGATGATAGAGTAGTAGCTGGTAGTATGAACTATGATGGTTATATTTTATATAAAGCAGATAAGATTGGAAAGGATTCTACTATTTCAGAAATTGTTCGTTTAGTTGTTAATGCTACTAATACTAAAGCGCCAATAGCATTAATTGCAGACAAAATAAGTGGTTATTTTGTGCCATTTATAATTAGTTTTTCTTTTTTAATGTTTGCTATTTCTTTCGGAATAACAAAAGATTTTGTTATTAGTGTTGATAGATTTGTTACTATTTTGGTTGTTGCTTGTCCGTGTGCTTTAGGACTTGCTACTCCACTTGCTATAGTAGTTAGTGAAGGACTTTGTGCTAAAAATGGTATTTTAGTAAAGTCTGGGGCAATTTTAGAAATGTTGAGTCATATTGATACAGTGGTATTTGATAAGACAGGGACTCTTACTAATGGCGTTTTAACTATTTCAAAGATTAATAATTATAGTAATATGAGTGATAATAAATTAATTGGAATTTTAGGTTCACTTGAGTCTAAGTCAGTACATCCGATTGCTAAGGGAATTATGAATTATATTAGGTTAAATAAAATTGAAATAGATGATAGTTTTTCTGTTAAGGTACTTGATGGTTATGGTATAAGTGGTAATAGTGATTCTACAAAGTATTATGCTGGTAATCGAAAACTTATTAGTAAATTAAAGATAGATAATCCATATCTTAAGGATGAGAAGGATTTAAGTGAAAATCAAAATAGTATAGTGTATATTGTAGAAGATAAGACAATTATTGGAATGGTTGGTGTTAAGGATACTATTAGAAGTGAAGCTAAAAAATTAATTAGTGAGTTAAGGAAAATGGATATAGATGTTATTATGTTGACAGGTGATAATTTATCAACGGCTAAAAAAATGGCTAGTTCTGTTGGAATAAGTAAGATATATGCTGATGTTGTTCCAAAAGAGAAAACGGAGGTTATTAAGAAATTACAGAATGCTGGTAAGAAAGTGATGATGGTTGGTGATGGAATAAATGATGCACCTAGTCTTTTAACTAGTGATGTTGGTGTTTCGATGGGTAGTGGAACAGATATAGCTGGTGATACTGCTGATGTAATATTACTTAATGATAATTTGTTTAAAATTGTTAGTTTAATTAAAATAGGTAAGAAGACACTTTTAAATATAAAGGAAAATTTATTTTGGGCATTTTTATATAATATTTGTATGATACCAATTGCAGCTGGAATGTTTGGGGATATTGTTATTATTAATCCAATGATAGCTTGTACATTTATGATTGTCAGTAGTTTAACTGTTATTTTTAATGCACTTAGGTTAAGAAAAATAAAGCTATAAAGATTAGTACAGATGAATTTTCTTAACTGATAAAAGTATGTTATTAGAGAAAGTCCTAGTTTAGTTATAAAAATAAAAGAAGGAATACTAATATTAGTATTCCTTTGTTTATTGTATTATCTATCCAAGTATATATGGATTACTTGATGTGCCATTACCACTTACAAATTTTATGTTATTTTTTAAATGGATACATGGATATAAATATGGTTCGCTATCCCATGGATCATATCCATTAAAACCAGTTTTAGTACTTGTATATACATATTCTCCATCAGCACTTATTGTCCAGTATGTTTTATCTCCATCTATTATCCACATTCCATCTGTTCGAGCTTGTAAGAACATAGTATCTGATAAATATATAAGAGCTACATTAGTCTGAATATCAGGTCTATTTTTTATTCTTTCTCCTGTATATACAGATTTAAAACTTGAATCATTTGTAATAAAACTTACGTGCCATGTGGCGTTATATATTTTAGAAGAATCTGAACTTATTATAGTTTCATAGTAAATATCATTTAAGTAATCTATAGCAGTACTTTCTGAAAAATCTATTCCATAGTTACATCCCCAAGGACATTCAGGATCATCTGATGCTGTATAGTCGGTATTTATCAATTTAATGGTACCATTTGGATCGCCTGCATCATTCATAACTCCAATGATACGCCAAGTTTCATTGTTGAATTTAACGTAATTATTTGGATTAGATCCAACGAATCGTAAATTATTATCAGTTGTTCCATCAGCTACTAATTGTCCATTGTTTAAATTTTTTAAGTAATCGACTCCTTTTACTCCTGGAGTTATATTGTTTGATTGATTAGTTGCTGATCTTCCAGCATTATCATAAACTTTAATCATAATGTTATATGTTTTGGCATCAAGTCCAGTAAAGGTGTATGTGTTAGTAGTACTAGAAACCCAAGTACTTCCACCATCTTTACTAAATTCGTAACGAGATGCTAAACCACTAATAGCATCACTTGAACCA
>CATKEA010000077.1 GCA_949746915.1 uncultured Bacilli bacterium | reverse complement strand
TAAAACAACCAGTTGTTATAACATTCTCATCCGTTTGTCTAAGTGTTATCTGCCATAAAGCATAACTGACACCAAAGATTAAAGCTAAAGATAATACTATCATTATAGCTACTATAATTGTTTTATTATTTTTCTTCATAAGCTTTCTCCTTTCTTTTGAAAGTTCTAATTCTCTATGGTGTCAAGATAACTCGGAAACCAAGGGTCTTATCAGTGGAACCAACATTACGTCCAAAAGCAAACAAACCTGAGTCTGCCCCAGCAGCATAGGCACCCCCGCGAACGAACCAGGGATTATCGTGGTAAACAAAAAACGCGTGGTTCACATACCATGAACCTATCTGCCTTATTAGATTATTGGCATAGATTAAACTTTTAAATGGTCCCATTTCAAAAGTTGCATCTCCAAAGTGTCCTCTTGTATAATCTGATGGACTTGTTCCATATGCATATTTATCATAATATTTTTCTTCTGGCCATGAGTATCCAGTAGTTAAGCTTCCACCTTCTCCATATCCTCCAATAAATCCTGAATTAAGACTAGTATTTGTTCCACTTAATAGCTTCCCACTTTGATCTGTCATTATTCCCATAACAAATTCCCATGCCCCACCTGACATATCATAAATTCCACTGATATTTCCTGTTGTACTTGCTAAATATCCTGTTTCGGTATTATATGGTAATGTAATATCTGAAGTAGTTCCATATTTGTTACATTCTCTATTATCATTCGTCCATCCACAGGTTGGTTCTTTAACTGACGCATAGCCAGTTATATAATTACTATTATTATTAAATCTAACACTTGTTTCTGAGCCATACTTTGAATGTTGTAAATATGCTATTGCTCCCCATTCACTATTCTTCATTAAATGAGAGTCTAAGTTTCTTTTATAATCATATGTCGTATAAAAGGCATTCCCTCCTTGAATACTTCTCCAACTTACTACATTCGGCTTTATTTGTACACCTTCAGCATTTCTAGAATTATCTGGATTACTATTAGACTTACTAGTTTCAAACTTTCCTACCCACATTCCGTTTGAGTCAAAACTTGTAAAAGCTGGATGTGTTAACCATTCACCTTTCTTGTTTCCAGTACTTGGAGTAATATTTTTATTTTCAAACTCAATTTCGATTCTCTGTACTTTAGTGTTATCTATATCTGTTAAACCTGTATACTTCTCATCATTAAATATCTTATATCGATATCTTGGTATCCAGACAAAATATGATTCTATTTCAGCTTCTGGTATTATTTCGTTGTTTTTATAAGTCTTACTTTCATCTTTTAAGATAACTGCATTAGCCCACATCTTCTTTTCATAACTATACCATTCTGTTTTGGTATCTGCTTTATGCACTGTTCCATCATTATCAATCGTTATTGGTATAAGTTCATCTGTTAAAACTGGATCTGTTCCATTTAATATTCTTTCTTTATACGTTACTCCACCATATGATAAAGTTATTGTTACTTTACTTTCAAAAATCTTATTCATCATCTCTTCTGTTGTTGGTGTTGTTTCATCTAACCATAGTCTTAAGTGTAATGTCACTTCTTCATTT
>CATKEA010000076.1 GCA_949746915.1 uncultured Bacilli bacterium | reverse complement strand
TTTCAATATATTTATCAAATAATAGTAAAAGTGATGGAAATAATGTTACAACACATATTACTCCAATAAAAACTCCTTTAGCCATTACAATACCTAGGTCTGTTCCTAAAGTTAAACGCATTGTACATAATACAAGGAAGCCTGCTATAGTAGTTAAAGAACTTCCTATTACTGATTGGAAAGTTTCATTAATGGCTTTACTCATTGCTTGTTTCTTATCTTTATATTTTGTTTTCTTATTTTCGTAAGAATGATATAAAAATATAGAAAAATCTGTTGTAACACCCAATTGTAAGATAGCTACTAATGCTTTAGTTATATATGATATATCACCTAAAATAAAGTTTGATCCTAAGTTAAATAAGATTGCTATTCCAATATTAGCAAGTAATAATAGTGGGACTAAATAGGAGTCTATAGATAATTCTAGTACTAATAAGCATAGTGCTACTGCTATTATTACATAAATAGCTATTTCTTTTTCTGATAAGTCCATAGTATCTAATACCATAGCACTCATTCCACCTATTTTACAGGAAGAATTAGTTATTTCTTTTATTTCACGTACAGCTGATAAAGTCTCATCTGATGAGATTGAGTCATTAAAAGTTATCAATACTAGATCTGATTCATTTTTATGAATTTTATTGATTAGTTCATTAGGAAACATTTCTAAAGGTAATGTTGTCCCAATTAGGTCATAACCACTAATTACTCGATTAACTCCCTCTACTTCACTTATTTTTTGTTCTAATTTTAGTATATCTTTACTGCTCATATTTTCGATAACAGTTATTGAGAAGGCACCTAGATTAAAATCATCTGTTAATATATTTTGTCCTTTTATTGTTTCAATATCTTCTGGCAAATAAACTAAAATATCATAATTGATTTTAGTTAGTTTGATTCCGATAAATGATAGTAATAAAAGTATTAGTGAAACAATAAAAACGAATTTTACATGTTCACATATAAAGTCTCCAAATTTTTTCATGTTTTTCTCCTTTCATTCATACTGTATTCTATTATTAAAATTTTAAAAAAGCACTTACAATAAACTTCCTATTGTTTAATAAACAACAAATTTAAATAAATGTATTCATAAATAAACGACTTTTTATTTGTTATCTTTACAATTGTATTATTATGCGTATAATTGTTAGTATGGTGATTTAATATGAAAGAACAAAAGAAAGACCTTAGAGTTGTTAAAACACAAAAGTTACTTTATCAAACATTAATTGACTTGTTAAAGGATAAACCATTTGAAGAAATAAAAGTTTCTGATATATGTAATTGTGCTTTAATTAATCGCTCTACTTTTTATGCTCATTATAATGATAAGTATGAATTACTTGCTTCGTATATCAATAATTTAAAAGATGCATTAACCAAGGAACTAGAAAAAAATAGCAATATTTCTAATTCAAAAGAATATTATATGGAAATGATTAAACTTTTTTTAGATCACATTGAAGAAAAGAAAAATGTTTATATTTCGGTTATGATAAATAATCAAAATAGTATTACGATGGATATTCTTTATGATGTAATTAATAATGATGTAACAAAACATATTCAAAAAGATGATTTTAATACAGGAGGTATTCCAAGTAATATTATTTCTAAATTTTATATTGGTGCTGTCTTAAACGTTGGTTTAGAATGGTTACGTAACAGTAATAAATATTCAAAAGAAGAAATAATTACTTATTTGGATTTACTTATTCCTGATGATTTAAACAAAAAATAATACAGATTATTCAATCTGTATTAAAAATTATATAATGGTTGGACTGTTAGTCTAACTGTTTTTATTTGATATTGATTATTATTTAGTAACTTATGATATTAATGTTCCTTTAACTACATTAGAACTATCACTTTTATTTTGAAGCATTTGATCTACTAAATCAGATGTTTCAGCTATATAATTTACTGTGATTTGAGCAGGTGGTCGTAGAGCCGAGAGATTGAATAAACCTTGGTAGCTAGTTATTTTGCTTCCAGTTATATTTATTGTTGTAATTAAATTCTCACAATAATAAAATAAATATCTAATATCAGTTACATTATTTGTATTAAAACTACTTATATTAAGATTTTTTAAATTTCGACACCCATAAAACATTCCTCTCATATTTTCTACATTATCTGTATTAAAACTACTTAAATCTAAAGTTGTAAGCTTTGGGCAAGAGCTGAATAAGCTGCTCATATCTTTTACTTTTGAAGTATCTACATATTCTAGTCCTTCAATACTTTCTAGACTATAAAACTCTGCAAATAATCCACTACTATTTTCTGGTAATGCGATTTTTTGATTTCCTTGAATATAAAGTGTATAACCATCATTCTCTTTTTCTAAGTAATTCATGATATTATCCATACCATATAAACCATATTTTGATCTAAATATGATATTTTCTCCTGCCTTTTCTTGTAAACTATTTTCAAATACTATTTTTGTTATATATGGTTTTTGTTGTTCTATTACATCTTCCTCATTTACATAATTCGCTTGGATAGTGACTTTACTTTGATAACTGGCATTCATTACATCTGGTGTTGGTGGGGTTGATTCATTTAAATACAGCAGTAAATTAAACTCTCTACTTTCATTTTCTCCTATATATGTATAATACAATTCATGAGCAGCATAGGAATTATCACTTATCGGAATGGTATAAGCAAGATTTTCAAGTAAATATCCATAAAAATAATTATCTTTCTCATTAAGCTCATCATCCATTTTTGTTCCTTTTTCCCCTTCCCAAAAGGCAACACCTAAATATTCTTCTGGTAT
Source organism: uncultured Bacilli bacterium (assembly GCA_949746915.1). GTDB lineage: Bacteria > Bacillota_I > Bacilli_A > RF39 > UBA660 > CATKEA01. The sequence goes on along the minus strand of CATKEA010000076.1, from coordinate 2,337 downwards.
AGTTTTTCCCTCTAATTGTAATGATTCTAAATTTATTGATAATGATGATACTGATGCACAATTATTTTTTACTGTAAAATGAAATGGTTTGGCTGTTTTAAAAAATTCATTCAATTTACTATTTTCTATAGGGTAAGCATTTTCTAAACTAATATCATCAGACTCTTCAAATGATAATTGAAAACAATCAGTTGTTAATTCATTTACTCCTTCCTGTTTTAAGGTCATATTCCATAGAGCATAGCTTGTACTAAATGCTAATAATAATAATATGATAAATATTACTGTTATTGAGGACTTTTTTTTCATCTTAATTCTCCTTTATAACTTTTTAATTTTTAGATTAAAATGGGGCATCTTCCCAAGACTTATGTGGTGGTAAATTAGCTGGACAATTTTCAAACATAAAAGAAACATAGGTTGTAAGCTTTTTATTATATATAAATTTTGGCCCATATGTTATATTCTCTATCACTGTATTTTGAAACATTGATCCCATATTCTCTGCTCTTCTAGTATCAAAACTAGTTAAATCAAGATTGGTCAAAGAATAACTACTATAAAACATACCTGTCATATCTTTTACTTTACTTGTATCAAACTTAGATATATCTAAGTTTAGAACTGCACATTCACTAAACATGTAAGACATATCTACTACATTTGATGTATTAAAATTACTTAATTTTATATCAGTAAGGTTAATAGTGTGCTGAAACATTTCTGCCATGTCAACTACATTTTCAGTGTTAAAATTACTCAAGTCTAAAGTAGTTAAATTATCCATTAGTGAAAACATACTATGCATATCTGTTACTTTGCTTGTGTCAAATGAACTAACATCTAAATCATTAATGTACAATGAAGTAAAGAGCCTTGACATATTGGTTACATTTGATGTGTTAAAATTACTTATATCTAAAAATAATAAGCTTTCGCAACCTTCAAACATACTACTCATATTAATTACGTTTGATGTGTCGAAGTTTTGTAGGTTAATACTATCTAGACTGTAACAATTGTAAAATAAAAACATCATGTTAACAACTTTACTTGTATTAAAATTACTTATATCAAGATTTGTTAAACTTGTACATTCACTAAACATATATCCCATATTAGTTACATTTGATGTATTAAAATGTTGTAAGTCTAAGGACACTAAATTATTACAGTTTTCAAACATAGCAAACATATTTGTTACATTACTAGTATCAATGTACTCTAAACCTTCAATACTTTCAAGAGAAGTAAATCCTGAAAATATGTATGAAGAATCAGTTGGTAAATATATCTTGCCATTAGTTTGAATATATAAAGTCATTATTCCATTTTCATTTTTTATATATCCCTTTATTGTATTATTCTGTCCTAGACTTTCATCTATTTCAATTATTGCATCTTCTTCTATTGGACTAATAGTATTTTGAAAAACAATCTTTTGAATTTGTTCTCTCATATCTCCAGCAATATGGTCATTAGAATAATTATTGTAACCATCAATTGAATTATTTTTTAATGTTTGCTTTAGAATATCCTTGTTTTTTTCAATTGCTTTTATGGTTACTTTACCTTTCCATGAGGCATTCATTGAGTTAGAAGAAAAAGGTGCAGTTTCATTCATATATAGTAATAAGTTAAAACTACGACTAGAATTGCCTTTTAAATCAAAGTTATATAGTGTATATGATTTTATAGCATCTTCAATTACTCTTTCATTATTTATAGCTATCGATGTTAAGCCCTGACTAACCTCATTTTCACCCCAATAATCTGTTATATATATATAATCTCTCATGCTTTTAGTAAATTTTACATCTCCATCATATAAAATAGCATTTACATAACTATCATCTAATTTATTTCCTTGTGTATTTAAAGATTCTAAGTTAATTGACACAGTTGCAGAATTATCACATGTATTTGTTATTGTAAAATGATATGGCTCTTTTAATGACAAATATCTTTCTAAAGTGCTAGAAGTTACTGGATGAGCCTTTGCAATATTAATATCATTATTTCCTTCCATAGTTAATTTGAAACAACCTGTTGTTATTGTATTAGTGCTTGTTTGTACTAGTACTAATTGCCACAAAGCATAACTTGTTCCTGTTATTATTAATAGTAATAAACATATACAAGTTACTATTACTATATCTTTTTTATTTTTCTTCATTTTAACATCCTACCTTTTAATATATATTATCATAATTACAGAATGCTATTCAAGACTCCATTATTATTTTTGTTTATCTGTTATTTATAAAGTTAAATTAATACACTATCTTTGTAATATTATTTACATATTAAATATTTTTTTACAATTAATCATTTCTT
>CATKEA010000075.1 GCA_949746915.1 uncultured Bacilli bacterium | reverse complement strand
TTATTTTTCATGATATATGTCCCTCTATCTTATCTTTTATTATATATTAGTAATTATAACATAATTGACAAAATGTTGTCGATACTCAGAACAAAAAAAAGCAAAGCTAGTAAAGCTTTACTTGATTATATTTTTATCTTTTTTTCATTTGAAAGAGGTTGAATAGTTGTATTTTGATACATACCTATTGAACTAATAAAATTTACTTTATCAACTGTGAAAGTTCCAACTGTATTTTCTTGATTCTTTTTATTTAGTTCTTTTACATAATAAATTGTAAGTCCTAAATTTGATATAGCTACAGGAAAGTAAAAATTTCCTGAAACAAATAGTACAAAAGATAATTTTTTATCATTTGATTCTAAATTTATTAATACTTAAATTGCTTCTATTCTAAGAACTATATTGTCCTTATAACAATTATATTACTTTATTATCTCGTAAACAATACAGTTCCATACTCACCAGTTCCCATATAATAATAATATCCAATTACGGCATTATTAGCAAGTGGAACTAAATTATGATAATAATTAGGAGCCTCAATTTTTTTTAATTCTTGAAGAGAATTACCATCATATTTAAAAATTACAAAATATTCTTTAGTTTTGTCCTCATTCACATTATACTCGGAATAAGTTGCCAACAGTTCATTATTATTCAATCTAGTTGCAGCCATAATACTATTTCCTCTATAAATTTGATTAATATTAGAAGTTCCATATATTCCTTTGCTAAATGTTGTATAATTATTAGTATATCTATGATTATAAACTGTAATTGGTGAATAATTAGGAAAATACACATAATATGCATCATCCCTATTGGATCCACTAGCTAGATATTTATGATAATAACCTACTTTATTTTCACTATCATTATAAATATGATATCCTCCTTCTCCTTGAGAGGATGATGATTGAATAGCAGTATTAGTTATAATTCCATTAGAATTGAGAGTGATATTATTCACATATAGCCAATTACCAGGTCCGTATGAGCTACCTGCACAAACTGTTGAACTTTTACAACCAAGAGAACCTGCTTGATGCGTAGAACTGGCGGTTCCATTAATCTCTAATAATGCATTAGATATTAATGTTGTAGTAGTACCATCAATACGAATTGTAGCAACTTCTGGATGAGTATAAAAAGTTTCCATTCTTTTTGGATGATAATCTCTGCAATAACCAGAATTACCATATATTATTACTGTATTATCATTTATTCTAGATCCACTAAGAGAATTATATCCCAATCCATTTTCACCGCTTAAAATCCTTTTTGTAGCACCAAACGATAACTGACCATTATTATATGTAATAACTGTTGCATCTACATAACTATATCTACCACAACTCTTATCAACTATTGCACCATGTCCTAATGAAAAACCAACTGCAACTCCATCACGTACTGGTAAGATTAAATTAAATTTACGATTATATTCAACATACCTTGGTTCACAACTTTGAGTATTACATGTCTTTTCTTCTCTTAATTGTAATTTATTATTATTACTTAATGTACAAGAAATGTTTTTATCATCTTT
>CATKEA010000074.1 GCA_949746915.1 uncultured Bacilli bacterium | reverse complement strand
TTGATAATAACAATAAAAATAGAAATATTATTCATATCATATTACCAGCTATTTATATAATTATATTATCAGCTTTAATAAAATCAGTTGACTTAGAAAACTGGAATAACTTTCTTTTCATTGTTCCAATTTTTGAACTAATCATTAGATTATTTTATGTAAAAAGCATTCTACATCAGGAAAGTTTAGTAAACAATAACTATTATCTGAAAATATATAGTTTAACTATATTACTTAGCTATTTTGTCAACAGTATCTTTATTACTAAAGTAGAAAATGTTCTACCAACAGCCGAAGAGATGCGTACAGGTATTTGGTTTTTAATAATAGTATTTTGTTACTCTATTATGAAAGAAAATATTAAAGTAGATATTACTAAAGATAAATCAACTTTTATTGAAAAAAAACAAGAATATACAGTAGTAAGTTATGCTCGTTTTAAAAACTTATATAAAGACATAATTGAAACTGAACACAGAGAACTAATACCAGCCATTTATGCGATTATGATTTATGAAAATTATCGACGACCATTATTTTTTAGAAAATTAGATAAACTAAAGTTTCATTTAAAACCTAAAACAATGAAAATGGGAATAATGCAAGTTCAATCAAAAAAAGAAATAGATGATGAAAAAAGTATTGAACTAGTAACCAAAGCATTAGAAAAATACTTATTAAAACAACAATCAACTAAAAAAATTTCTAATGATAATATTAAAGACCTAATAAAAACTTACTATGGAAAAGAAGATAGTAGAGATATAATAGATATTTATAATAAAATAATCGAATTTAACAAAGAATAAAATAAAAAAACAATACCAGTTTTTAATACATATGATATAATTTATGTATTAAGGAGTGTGTTTTTTGTGCTAAAAATAAAAGATATAAAAAAGAAGTTTATTCGCTACAACAGTAAAAAACAAAAAGAAGAATTTTATGCTGATAATGGAATAACTTTTAATGCTAAAGAAGGAGAAATTATAGGAATACTAGGACCAAATGGAGCAGGTAAGACAACCTTACTTCGAATGATTGCTGGTATCTTAGAACCAACAGAAGGAACAATTTCTTTTGATGGAATGACTTATGAAAAAGATGAAATAAAGATAAAAAAAGAAATAGCCTATCTTTCTGGAAATACCAAAATATATCAATCACTAACTACTTATGAGTTACTTAAAATGTGTTGTGATATTTATGAAGTTGATAAAAATATTGTCGAAGAAAGAATAAATAAAATAGTCGAAACATTAAATATGAAAGACTTCCTTCACAATAAAATAGAAAAGTTATCTACTGGACAAACACAAAGAGTTAATATCGCTAGATGCTTAGTTCATGATCCTAAATATTATATTTTAGATGAAGCAACAAGTGGATTAGATATAATTTCTAGTCAAATCATTTTAGACTTTATAAAAAGGGAGAAAAAACTTGGTAAAACCATTCTTTATTCTACTCACTATATGGAAGAAGCAGAAAATATTTGTGACTATGTTATCATGATAAATAAAGGAGTAGTCATCAAAGAAGGAACATCAGAACAAATTAAAAAAGATACCAAAACGACCAATTTACGTGATGCCTTTTTTGCTTTGATTGGAGGTACTAGAAATGAAGAATAATATATTTAATATCTTAAAAAAAGAAATAAGAGAAATGTTTAGAGATAAAAAATCATTATCAATGATGCTAATAATACCTGTTATGATTCCTGTACTAGTTATTGGAATGTCAACCTTATTTGAAATGCAAATGGATAAGTCATCTAATATAGAAGATTATAACAAAATTGGTTTTGCTTATGAACTTAGCGAAACAGAAACAGAAATAGCTAAAAATCTTGGAATTATTGCTATATCTAATGATCTAGAAAGTCTTCAAGAATCATATAAAATGGGAAACATCAACCTTTATATCACCAAAGATAATAACACATATATCATCAATGGTAACGATAATGAAAGTACAGCTCTAGCATCAACATTAGCAGAAAGTTATTTTTCTAAATATAAAGAATATTTACAAGCAGAATATTTAAAAGAAAATAAAATAAATAGTGATGAAGTTATAAATATTATTACATTAAAAGAAAATATTGAAACATCAGAAAACTTTTTTGCAAGTTATATAACAAATTATGCCTTTTTATTTATTATAATGGCAATAACTATTTCAGCAACTTATCCAGCAACAGATACAACAGCAGGAGAAAAAGAAAGAGGAACTTTAGAAACTTTGCTAACATTTCCGATAAAAAGTAAAGATATCATCATTGGTAAATTCTTAAGTGTTTCTATCTCATCAGCAATAACAGGAGCCATTTCTTTAATATTTACTGTCATTGCATTATTAATTTCAAATGATATGTTTGAAATATATGAAGGAGTTAATTTAATGCTTTCACCACTAAGTTTTGTTTATGCCATTATAGTAATAATTGCATATTCATTCTTAATCAGTGGTCTATGTATTGCAATTGCTAGCAAATCTAAAACCTTTAAAGAAGCTCAAAGTGCTTTAACACCACTTACATTCATTTCCTTCTTTCCAGGATTTATAGCATTCATGATTGAAATAAAAACAAGTGCTTTACTTTCGATAATACCATTCTTAAATTTCACATTACTATTTACTGACATAACTAATCATACAGTAAACTATGTAAATATTATTTTAATGTTTATCTCAACGATAATCATTATATCAATAGTGCTATATACAATCATAAAACAATATAAATCAGAGAAGATACTATTTACTAATTAATATAAAACAGAATCGAATTATAATATTTGATTCTGTCTTTTATTTTGAAAAGTTATTTAAGTAAAAAAATCTATAATAATTCATATACTTAATTAGGTGATGTTATGAATATTATTTCCCATAAAAATAACAGGTATAATAATCAAGATTTTTTTACAAAGGCTTATACAGATAAAAATATAGGTGGAGTAGTCTTAGATGTTACAAAAACATCAAATGGAAAAATAATTGTATTTGAAAGTCCAACTAGTACAGTAACAGAAATCAACTCAATTCAAAATACGACATTCGAACAAATTGAATCTTCTGAAATAAAACCACTTGAAAGATTTTTATCCAACATGGCTGAGTTTAAAAAACGTATTTTAATAAATGTTTTACCACTAGATTTACCATATTTATCAGAAACAACAGTGGAAGATATTGTTAAAATAAATACCGAGTATATTAATGAAATATTTGAGGTTATAAAAAAGTTTCCAGAGCTTACGATTTGTCTTTTTAGTTGCAATCAAATACTTATTACTTTAATAAAAAATAGTAAGAAGCCATGTAATCTAGGATGGTTAATTAATCAAGCTGGAGCAAGTTATATTGACTTAGAAATTTATATCTTCCAAAGTTATATGTTAAATGAAAAAGTTCTTTTACAACAACTTGATAATAAAAAAGAAATAATGGCTTATACAACAGATAGTGATAGTATTAATAGTTTTATGAACTTTTTTAAGGATATAGATAAAGATAAAAATAGAAAGAGAATCTTTGATAATATTTCAGTAATTACCTATTATCCTGATATTTTTATTAACTCTTACAAAAAATAAGACAAAAGAAAATATGTCTTATTTTATTTTAAACTAAAATTAATTAAAGGTTAATATTCTACTAATTACTTAATAATTGACTATGATATTTCTTTTCTATATAATAAAGATATAATATGTGGATTTTCAAAACACATAAAAAGTAAGAAGAGGAGATGATGCTATGCTTGAAATAAAAAAAATCACTAAATATTATGAAACAGCCGATTTAAAACAAAAAGCCCTAGATGATGTTAGTATCAAATTTAGAGAAAGTGAGTTTGTTTCTATATTAGGTCCATCTGGAAGTGGAAAAACAACATTACTTAATATCATTGGTGGTCTAGATAACTACACTAGTGGAGACCTTGTAATTAATGGAGTATCAACAAAAGAATATAAAGACCGAGATTGGGATACATATCGTAATCATCGTATTGGATTTGTTTTTCAAAGTTACAACCTTATTCCTCATCAAACAGCCATTTCAAATGTTGAATTAGCCTTAACACTATCTGGTGTTAATAAAATAGAACGAAGAAAAAGAGCCAAAGAAGTATTAAAAAAAGTCGGACTTCAAGCTCATATCAATAAAAGACCAAACCAAATGTCTGGTGGTCAAATGCAAAGAATTGCTATAGCAAGAGCCTTAATAAATGACCCAGATATTTTACTTGCTGATGAGCCAACTGGAGCATTAGATTCAGAAACAAGTGTTCAAATAATGGAACTCTTAAAAGAAATATCTAAGGAAAAACTAGTCATTATGGTAACCCATAACCCAGACTTAGCAAATACATACTCAACTAGAATAGTCAAATTATTAGATGGAAAAATAATTAATGATACTAATCCCTTTACTGATAACATTAAAATTGACAAAGAAAAGCCAAAGCGTACTAAAAAAACTAGTATGTCTTTTAAAACAGCTCTTTCATTAAGTCTAAATAACTTACTTACCAAAAAAGGTCGAACCATTCTTACCTCCTTTGCTGGTTCAATAGGTATTATCGGAATAGCATTAATCCTATCTTTATCCAGTGGTGTTCAAAATTATATACGAAAAGTTGAAGAAGACACTCTGTCATCTTATCCAATCTCAATAGATGAAAAAACCGTTGATACAGCAAGTCTGATAACAACATTGATGACAAATCAACAAAAAGAAAAAAATCATGAACTAGATAAAATCTATTCTGGAAATATTATGACTGAGTTAATAAATATGATGACAGCTCAAATGAATACCAATAACCTAGAAGTATTTAAAAAATATATAGAAGGTAATCAATCTAATATAAAAGACTATTCAACAGCTATTCAGTATAGCTATAACTTTGATATGCAACTATATAACTCAGATACTTCTACCAATATAACTAGAGTAAATCCAGTTACTATTTTTGATTCCTTTGGAGTAGATGGTATGTCATCAATGCTTGACTTACAAGCTCAATTAGGTAATCAATCTATGATGATGAATACTAATATTTTCGAAGAACTTTTAAATAATAAAGAACTATTAAACTCACAGTATGACCTATTAAGTGGACGACTACCTAAAGCATATAACGAAGTTGTCTTAATTTTAAACAAAGATAATGAAATTAGTGACTATGCTTTATATGCCTTAGGAATAAAAGATCAAAAAGAGCTAGCCAATATATTTAAAAAGATAATGGCTGGAGAAACAATTGAAACAACTAATGAAACATATAACTATGAAGATTTTATGAAACTATCATTCAAACTAGTTTTAAATACTGATTACTATACAAAGCAAAATGGAATCTGGCTAGATAAACGTGAAGATGAAACATACTTAAAAAAAATCGTTGATAACGCTCCAACCATTAAAATAGTTGGTATTATAAGACCTAATGAAGAAGCAACTGTTACATCAATTAGTGCAACAGTGGGGTACACAAGTGATTTAACAAAATATATTATTAATCAAGTAAATAGCTCAAAAATTGCCAAAGAGCAATTAGCTAATCCTAAAAGAAATGTCTTTACAGGTCTAGAATTTAGTGAAAATAATGAAAAATTTGATATTAACAAGTTAACTGACAAAGAAAAAGCTTACTTAGCATCTCTATCCCAAAAAGAACTAGCTGAAATTATTACCCAATATACCAAAAATGCAGGTAGTACTTATGAAGATAATTTATCAACACTAGGTATAGTAAATGTTGAAAAGCCATCTAGTATTAAAATATATCCCAAAGACTTTGATTCTAAAGAAGAAATAGTTAGAATAATAGATAACTATAATGATGAAAAAAATAAAAATAAAGAAGAAGAACAAGTAATTAATTATACTGATATAGTAGGAGCTATGATGTCTAGTGTTTCTAGTATTATTGATACTATCAGTTATGTTTTAATAGCATTTGTTGCAATATCTTTAGTAGTTTCCTCAATAATGATTGGAATAATTACATATATTTCAGTTCTTGAAAGAACTAAAGAAATAGGTATCCTACGCGCCATTGGTGCAAGTAAAAAAGATATATCTCGAGTATTTAATGCTGAAACAATTATTGAAGGATTATCAGCAGGTATCTTTGGAATTGTCATTACAGTCATCCTAAATATCCCTATAAATATTGTTATAAAAAATATCGTAAATATCTCTAATATTGCTTCATTACCAGTATTAGGTGCTATTATTTTAGTAATTATAAGTATTATCTTAACTGTTATAGCTGGTTTAATGCCTGCTAAAATGGCAGCTAAAAAAGATCCAGTAGAAGCTCTTAGAACAGAATAAAAGAGTGCTAAAAACACTCTTTTTTACATGGAAGGAAATAAGTTACTGAAGTTTTCTTTTTAATAAATCTCGGCCTTTTTTTAATTGACTACGTATAGTTGATGGTTTTCTATTTAATATTTTCGCAATCTCCATACTATTGTAACCCTCATAATAATATAAATAAATAGCAATTTTATATTTGGTTGGTAGAGAAAATACACTATTTACTAAATCAGACGATTTTACCTGTGATGATAGGAATGTTTCACTCACAGTATCGATACTACAATTCTTTCTTGACCAATGTACTAAAAAATTCTTAGATAAATTAGTACATGTTTTTATTAGCCAAGCTTTAATATGAGTATCATTTTCAAAAGTAGTATTAGACTCAAGCAATTTAATAAATGTTGTTTGAGTAATATCAGCTGCATCGTCTTTATTCTTCAACAGTAGAAATGATACTTTAAAAATAGTACTATAGTACTTATTATAGATACTAATGATATCTTCCTTCATATTGTGGCAAGAGATCAAAAGTATCACTCCTTCCATATATAATACAAATTGATCGCCTAAAATGACGAAAAAAATTACAATTTGTTAACTTTTAGTATAATTCTTCACAATAATTGTGTCAACTTAAAACGATGAATATTTAAATAAATTGTTAAAAATAAGGAAATATATTAGTAATAAAACTTTTTGATAAAAATAATCTCTATATCTTAAAATAGTTTATTAGATTGCTAATAGAAAGTGGCATATGTTATAATTGATATATAATAAGGAGGTGGTAAGATGGGATTAGTCCAAAGGATAAAGACATGGAAGGTAAGAAATGTTTTAGGAATATTAGGTAGTATTGTAATAGTAATAGGTTTTATCTTAATAATACCTAAGGCTTTTGCAATTAGTGTGCCAGTAAAAAGCATAACAATAACTAGTAGTAAGCTAGATTATCATAAGAAAGTGCCAGGTAGTTATAATATTGAAAAAAGTGCTAAATGGTTGGAAAAAGGAAAAGCTAGAATAACT
>CATKEA010000073.1 GCA_949746915.1 uncultured Bacilli bacterium | reverse complement strand
TCTCTAGCATTAGGTCCAAAGTAAGAAGTTTCATTCAAAATCATTCTGTTTATAGACATTATTTTTACCTCCTTATTATCCTATATTAGATTATAACACACCTAAAAAAAATTGGCTATCATTTTTCTGATAAAATTTAAATCAAAATATTACAAAAAAAGAACATTTTCATGCTCTTTTTAGTGCTTATATTTAAACAAACTACTCGGTCTATGACCCTCACCTGTTTTCATCTTATTTGTTTTAACAACTTTCTTAGCAATTATCCTTCTAAAAGCAGGATCAAGCAACTTCTTATTTAAAATAACTTCATATACTTGCTGTAACTCTCCTAAAGTAAAATACTCTGGCATCATATTAAAAACAATATCTGTATATTCTATCTTATTTTTTAATCTTTCAATACCAGATAAAATAACAACTGGATGATCAAAAGCTAAATAATCATTCTTAACTATTTTAAAATCATATCGATCTGTTGTTTTCTCTCTTAATACTTTTTCTAATTTAAAAGAAAAAGCAACAGTACCATTATCAAGTGTAATATCTACAAACCTCTCATCACTTAAAATAGTCACATCAAACCAACAAGCATTATCATTAATCATTTCTGTTAATCTATTTTTATCAACCAAAGCAATGTATGAAGTTGATACAACACGCATTCTAGGATCTCTATTAATAGAATCATAAGTATATAATTGCTCTAAATAAATATTAGAAAGACCTGTTTCACTCTTTAATACCCTTTTAGCACACTCTTCTAAAGTCTCTTTTTTAGTTTCTAAAAAACCACCAGGTAAACACCACTTATCCTTAAAAGGAAAATCTTTACGTTTAACAAGCAAAATACTCATACACTTTTTACTAGTCTTACGATAATTAGTTTGATCCTCTTCTGACACACTAATAAGTAAAATATCAGCTGTCATTGATAATTGATCAAAATCTAATGGATTATAATCTTTTAAAAACTCTTCCTCTGTACTATATAACTTTTTTTCCATCTAACACCTCAAAGTAATCTTATTAACAAAACAATTATAACACACAAGAAAAAATTAAACAACAAAACTATTTAACTATTTCTAACATCAAATCCATAATCTTATCAATTACTAAAAGTTTATTTTCACATCTTTCTTCATAAATAGCCTCAATACTAATTGTATAATCAAGATTTTTCTTCCTATCATACACATTAACAAAAACCATATTATCACTACCATAAGGATTACTACTATCACTTCTATTAAGCTTACCTGTAACTCCAATACCAAAATCACTATTAGCAAAATCGCTAATTTTATGACTCATCTCAACAGCTGTTTCCTTACTATATACTGTATACTTATCTATTATATTACTATCGACTCCCATTTTAATTTTATACTCATTAGAATATGTTACAGCACTAAATTTTAAAATTTCACTAGCTCCTAAAACATTCGTAATCTGATTACAAACACCACCACCTGTACATGACTCCATAGTAGCAACTGTTTCATTAAGTTTTATAAGTCTCTTTACTAAATCATTTACCTTTTCTTCCATAAAAATACCTCTTTTCTATAAATTTAAATTACTATAAGTATAAACCATTTTTCTTTATATAATCAAGAACATCTACATCAAGAAAACAACTTACCTCTTTCCTATTACCAAGTCTTAATAATTCTCTAATAAAAGTAGATGAAACAATAGCTGTTTTAACATTAGATAACATAATATTATTCTTATATTCTATATATTTATCAGTTACTTCATCAAGACAAATATTGCAACGACCAACTACTAATAATTTATAATTTCTTAAAATAACATCAATCTTTTTCCAATTTTCAAAATCAACTAAACTATCAGCACCCATTATAAAATATATCTCAGCATCTTTATATATCTCACTAAAATAATTAAGTGTTTGATATGTATATCTATTTCCATTTCTAACTTCATAATCAGACACTTCAAACTCTTTATATTTAGAACATACCAAACTAACCATATGATAACGCTTCTTTACATCAAGTAAATCTCTTTTATTATATTTATCTCCTGTTGGAACAAAAATAACCTTATCAAGCCCAAATTCTTTTAATATTCCTACCGCCATATCCTCATGCATCTTATGAATAGGATTAAAACTTCCACCAAATATCCCTATTTTCATTCAACATCTCTCGTTTCATCTAATCTTTCCAACTCCTCAAGAAATATTTTATAACTAGCATCACTTGGCATTCTAAGATCACCCCTAGGAGAAACACTAATTGTTCCAACTTTAACACCATCAGGTAAACAATTTCTCTTAAATTGTTGTTGAAAAAATCTTACTATAAAAACTCGTAACCACTTTTTAATTTCAGCTTTTGTATAAATACCATCGAAAGTTTTACAAGCTATATAATAAATCTTTTTAACACCTGCACCATATCTTAAAAAATGATAAGTAAAAAAATCATGTAACTCATAAGGACCGATAGTATCCTCAGTTTTCTGTTTTATCTTCCCATTATCAGTAGGTAACAACTCTGGTGATATAGGTGTATCAACAATATCCATAAGTATCTTTCTTTGTTCTTCATCTTGAGTAAAAGCAATTGATTTAACTAGATCTTTAACTAATGTTTTAGGAATACTAGAATTAACCGCATACATACTCATATGATCACCATTATATGTACACCATCCTAAAATAAGTTCTGATAAATCTCCTGTACCAATAACAATAGCACCTTCTTTATTAGCAACATCCATAAGAATTTGTGTTCTTTCTCTAGCTTGAACATTCTCGTATGTAACATCATATATATCCTTATCATAAGAAATATCTTCAAAATGCTTTAAACAAGACTCTTTAATATCAATACTTCTAATATCTACCTCATAAGATTTCATTAATTTAATTGAATTATCTAAAGTTCGATTAGTAGTTCCAAATCCAGGCATAGTTATAGCTATTAAATTATCATTAGAAATACCAAGCTTTTTATAACACTCTAATATAACTAAAAAAGCAAGAGTTGAATCAAGACCGCCAGATATTCCTATTACTGTTTTTTTAATACCAATATGAAGTAATCTTTTACATAAACCTGCTGCCTGAATATCCAAAATTTCCTTACATCTTAATAACTTTTCTGTATCACTAGCTGGTACAAAAGGAAATCTTTCATACTTACGAACCAGTTCTTTACTTTTCCTTACAACAACATCAATATATCTATAAGAAAGATCAGCTTTTACTCCCATAAAACTAGTATTACGACGACGAAGATTTGCAAGCCTCTGAACATCAACATCATTATATATTAAATCAGAATCAAGCTTAAATCTTTCTCCCTCAGCTAAAAGGGTACCATTTTCATAAATCATTGTATGACCTGAAAATACTAAATCAGTAGTTGATTCATTAATACCACTAGAAGCATAAATGTATCCAGTCATAGTAAGACTTGATTTAACAGAAACCAAATTTTTACGATATTGATATTTTCCAATAACTTCATTACTACTAGATAAATTAAATATTAATGTAGCACCACTCTTAGCAAGACTATCAGATGGTGAAGTAACAGCCCATAAATCCTCACAAATCTCTACTCCAAAACAAACATCATTTCTAGTCTTATCTCTAAATAACAAATTTGCTCCAACAGGAACTTCCTGTCCTAAAACATAAACAGAATTACTATTAAGATTACTACTAGGAGCAAACCATCTTTTTTCATAAAACTCCCCATAATTAGGAATATATGTTTTAGGAATAATTCCAAGAATATGTCCTCTACTTATTACAAAAGCAGTATTAAATAACTGATTATCAATTTTTAAAGGACAACCTATTATACTAATAATATCCAATTTACTAGTACTTTTTAAAATTTGTTCCATTCCAATTAAACTTTGTTCTAAAAGTGTATCATTCAAAAACAAATCAGCAGCAGTATACCCAGTAATAGAAAGTTCAGGAAAAACTAAAATAGCAATTTCTTTTTTATTAGCTTCCTTTATTACTCTAACAATCTCTTTCTGATTAAAAAATACATCACCAACTCTTAAGTTTAATGAACTAGCTCCTACTCTAACAAAACCATATTCTAACATAAAAAACACCCTATTTCTTCATTATTTTTATTTTTTCAACAGCCTTTTGAACTGTATATTTGGAATTTACTGATTCAATAAAAGACATATCGATAAGTTCTAAGACCTCATCAACGCTACATTTAAATTTTTTAACGAACTCGTCTTCATCTAAATGTTGTTTACCAGTATCAACCAAATCAGTTAATAAAACACCATAATTATAAGCAGAAGATATTCCCTCATCTTGATAATACTCTGCTATTACTTCTCCATTAGAAGCTAAATAACCAGTTTCTTCAAGTAATTCTCTAATACCAGCTACAATCGGACTTTCCCCATCTTCTATATAACCTGCAGGAAGTGAAACTCCTACACCATTTTTAGTAAATACTCTAGGTTCAACAGATAGTAAAACTTCATTATTAGAATCAAGAGCAAATATAATAACAGCACTTCCATCCTTACCATTCTTTGTTATTTTCTCTCTTCTAATAGTCTTTCCATTATTTAATAGAATATTATAAACACTAACATCAACAAATTTACTTTTATCATCCATTAAGAAATAAGAAACAGGTCTTACTTCACTCATTAATCTTTCTAACTCAGCAATCTTTTCTTTTCTCATTTTTTAACCCCTATTTTCTTTTGAAATCCTCTAAATTCTTTAGCACACCTAGAAGCTTTTTCCATTGTGTCATATAACAAGTATTCTTTCTGATTGCGAACCTCTTCACTTAAATCAACATAATATTCATGTGGATTATCTATATCAATTATTCTATCTGTCAATGTTTCAAATAAACTATCACAATATTCTTGTCTTTCCTTTAAAGTTGGCATTTCATAAACCAATTGCCCATTTTTAAATATTGGAACTTGCAAAGTTTTAATTCGATAATCTGTAAGTTCCAACTTTTTCCATGGACTTTTATCACTTACTAAAGTATAACCATCTAAAGGTATATCTTCATCAAATCCACAAATAACATCACCAAGTACCTTATTAGTATCAAAATCAAAAAAACGTACAACTTTTTTAAAACCTGGATTGGTCGTTTTTATAGCATCACCACTTACTTTAATCTTAGGTATAATTACACCATCTTTTTCAACAGCAACTAATTTATAAACAAAATTAGCTCTCTCTTTAGGTGCGACAATATTATCTCCTATACCAAAACTATCTATCTTAGCACCTTGATTTAAATAAGAAGTAATCTTATACTCATCTAAACTATTTGAAACACAAATAAGAGTATCTTGCATTCCTGCTTCATCTAACATAACTCTAGCTGCTTTAGTTAAATAGACAAGATCACCACTATCTATTCTTATTCCCTTTAAACGATAACCATTAGGTTCTAAATACTCCTTGCTTACCTTTATTGCATTAGGTATTCCACTATTTAAAGTATCATATGTATCTACTAAGAAAACACATTCATTTTTATTTGGAGTTCTTTGTGCATAAGCCAAAAATGCTTCTTCTTCAGAATCAAAATCTTGAATAGAAGAATGCGCTTGCGTTCCAGCTACTGGTATTCCATACTTCTTACCAGCTTTAGTATTAGAAGTAGACTTACATCCACCAACAAAAGCATATTTACTTTCTTCAACTGTAGCTGTTATTCCTCCACGAACACGCCTTGCTCCAAACTCCATTACTGGAATACCTTTAGCAGCATTTGTTACCCTTTTACTAGCAGTAGTCGTAAGACTTCCTGTATTATAAGCAGTTAGAAGTGCTGTTTCAAGAATTTGTGCTTCAATTAATGGAGCTCTAACAGTAAGTACTGGTTCGTTGGGAAATATTGGTGTTCCATCTGGTATTGCATAAACATCTCCTGTAAATTTTAAATCCTTTAAATAAACAAGTAAATCTTCATTAAACTTTCCTGTACTTCTCAAATACTCAATATCGCTTTCTGTAAAATGAAAATTCTTAATATAATTAATACATTCATCAAGTCCTCCTGAAATCATATAACCGCCATTAAATGCATTTGTTCTATAAAAAATATCAAAATAAGCAATCTCATCTTTCTTATTAATATCCAAATAAGTATCTGACATCGTAAGCTCATATAAATCAGTCATCAATGTGTTATTATCAGCTTCTTGTAATTCTCTAATTTTTTCTCTCAACTCTTTTAAATCATTTACTTTATCAGTAAAACCAATCAAATTACCTAACTCCTCTATCGTAATTTCATTGTCATTTATCATTATCTTATCTTTTTTCATTATTTATTCACTCCATTTCCCAATTTTTTTACCAATACAACCCCGCTCTGCTGCATTAATTTAAAAGCCATTTCACTATATTGTTCACTATTATGATTTGGACTATCATATGTACTAACAGCATCCCTATCTACAACAACATCAACCTTACGATTATTTTGATTAAAATAAGATACCAATGGTATTGCAAAATTACTAATGCAAATATCTGTACAACAACCAATTATCTCAACACGCTTTAAACTACGATTTTTATTGATAACTTCAAGTACTCCTGGTGCAAATATTGCACTAGTAGAATTCTTTTTTATAATTAATTTTCCATTAGTAAATGGCTTAAGTTCATCAATTATTTCTGACTCAATACTCCCCCTCAAACAATGTATAGGAAAACTATCAAATTCACTTGCATTTTTATCATGACTATCAACAATAAAAATTACATCTGAATTCCTATCTCTTAAATAAGCTTCTATTACCTCCTTTTGTCTTTCGACAACTTCAAGTATTCTACGATCAGCAAGTGCACCATTCTTACAAAATCCATTAATCATATCAACTACAAATAATAAATTTTCTAATTGTTCTTTTTTCATATTAACCTCCTTAAATTATTAACATTCAATAAACTACACTTTAAAAAAAAAATTTTCTTTTTAATATTTTGTTAATAACATTTTCTAAAAAATATTCTTTTTAACAAAATGCTAATAACATTTCTTTTGTTAAAACAGACTTTCTCGCCTGTTATTAACATTATATTAATATCATAATATTTTGTCAACCTTTTTT
>CATKEA010000072.1 GCA_949746915.1 uncultured Bacilli bacterium | reverse complement strand
TAAAATTATATTTTAAAATTTTTAGAGGTGTTAAAAAATGAAATTAAATAGAGAAAGTAGAAGAAAGTTAAAACATTTAAATATAAATAAAAAAAGAGAAGTATTGAAGCAATTAGCTATAAATAATGATTTATCAGAAATGTATTTAGATGTTTGTCATTTTACTGATGAAGAAGTAAAACAAGCATACGATAAACTTTTGAATGATATTATAAAGGAGCTTGAAAATGGCGGTAAGTAGAGTAAGTTTGACCGAAAAATTTGGCCTATTAAATCTTTTTAGAACAATGAAATATAATCGTGATTTTTATAGAGAGAATCCCACTTATTTTCGTCCTGATGGTTTAATTATTTTTTGTGGTCCACAAGGTTCTGGGAAAACTTTATCAGCAGTTAATTATGTATATAACTTATTAAGACTTTATCCAAAATGTTTAATAGTTACTAATTTAGAGTTAACTAATTATCCTGTTGATGACGAAAGAGTATTTTTGTTTAAAGAAGCTAAAGATTTAACACGTTATAAAAATGGCAAAGAGGGAGTTATCTTTTTAATAGATGAAATACAGTTATATTTTAATAGTTTAGGTTCAAAAAATATTGATATTGATGTTATGACACAGTTATCACAACAGAGAAAGCAAAGAATACACATAGTTGCAACTAGCCAAGTTTTTGGAAGAATGTCTAAACAGTTAAGAGAACAGTTTGATGTTGTTATTTGGTGTCAAAAGAAATTTTATGGTTATCTCCAAAAGAATAGTCTAATAAATCGTGATAGTATTTCTTCTGAAAGTTCAACTAGTACAAATTTAAGCGGAGATATTGTTAAGAATTTTTATTACTTTAAAAGTCCCGTTATGTTTAAAAGATATGATACTTATAAAGTAATAGAAAATAAAAATATAAAAATAGAAAAAGAAAGGAATGAAATATATGACTCCTAATTATCAAATTATTGTAGATAGTGTTGCTTCAATGATGCTAGTAGGCTTTCCTATAATATTAATTTTAGATATTGCTAAAAAGCTAATTGATATTTTTATTTGTTTTGTGACAGGGAAGCGAGTTGATTTCTAGTGTTTGATACTTATAATTATGTTAGAAATAACGTTATAAAAAATTTAAAAAAATATAAATATTATGTTTGTGTTCAAGATTATTACAAAACTAAAGATATGCAAACATCAGATACT
>CATKEA010000071.1 GCA_949746915.1 uncultured Bacilli bacterium | reverse complement strand
TAGAAAAAGTGGACAAGTTGTTCCTGAAAGCATTGAGATTAAGAAGGTTTTCCTAGCAGAAAAAAAAATTATTGTGAAATTGGAATTAGTAATTAAATAAAAATAAAGTAATCTATACATTTCTATATAGATTACTTTATTTTTTATTTAATTATCAATCCTAATCTAATAACAGGATTCTTTTCTGCTAAGAAAACCTTCTTGATTTCTATTCTTTCTGGAATAACTTGTCCATTTTTCTTGCCGTTCTTTAGTGTTACTTCTGTATGTACAGTACTTTTACTAATTCCAAATTTTTTTGCTGCTCCTCTTACTGTATCTCCACTATCTATAATATACTGTGCAAGATTGACTGCACGTTCTTCGATGTATATTTTTCCCAAATGAAAAACCCCCTTATGAATACGTTGTTTTGTACATTGTATTCATAGGAGGTTTGTATTAGAACTTTTCTTTTATTTTATCGTATTTTCATTTAAGTTTTCCTTCTTTATAACTCTATAATGAATTTGTACTATATCATTTTTTTCTTTGACTACTTTTTCAAGTTTTAGCTTATTTTCAAAATAATTGCCTTTAAATTCTAATAATAATTTACTTGTATCACTATTTTTTATTGTTAGTGCATCACTTGATTTTACTATTTTCAAACTATTTCCTCCTTAAAATATTCCTTTTATAAAGTCAACTGTTTTATCAACTGCATCTTTTAATGCTTGCTTATCAATGTCAAATGTATGACTTCCATTTTTAATAAGTTCTAATTTTGAATTTGCACATTTGTTATGTATTTCTAATGAAACTTTATATGATACCGTTTCATCTGCTAATCCATGGACAAATAACTTTGGAAGATTAATTGCTTGAATTTTATCCTTTGGCTTATATTTATTAATCTCTTCAAATAAAAGAATACCAAATCTAAATAACTTCCCAGCTTTATTATATGATTTATAAAAACCATCTCTCAAAGCTATTTCTTTATTTCTTTCTGATAGAAAATTATCTGTTCTTAATACATCATAATTATCTAAAGCACCATACCATAAAATTAATGCTTTTACTTCACCGAAATTCGAATAATCAACTAAAGAAACTATACTTGCTCCAAAACTAGCACCTAATATTATTATTTCTTTATATTCTTTACTTTTTAAAAATTTAATTACAGATTCCACATCTTCTATTTCTTTTGATATAGTCATTTCATAATCAATACCAGTTGATTCTCCATGTCCTCTAAAATCAATTCTTATCGTACTATAACCTTGTTCTTGAATCTCCTTAGCAAGTGTGATAAAGCTACCTCTTTCATCTTTATCTCCTCTAATCCCATGGCAAAGTAATACTACTTTATCTGATGAGATATTTGACATCAAAGCACATAGTCTAATGTTATCAGTACTATTAATATAAATCTTTTCTTCCATTTCTATCTCCATTTTAACTAATCTTTATGTTTAATTTATATCATAAATCAGCAATTTTTCATAGTGTTTTGACAATATTGACAAAACAGCCTTAAATTTAAAAGTAAATTATAGTGATGGCTTAATAGGATTTTCGTTTTGGAATATCCTATGCTATAATTATATTAATATTTTACTTGGGTACTAGGAGGTTTGTATTAGATGAATTGTTCC
Organism: uncultured Bacilli bacterium; assembly: GCA_949746915.1. Classification (GTDB taxonomy): domain Bacteria; phylum Bacillota_I; class Bacilli_A; order RF39; family UBA660; genus CATKEA01. Next base: position 1,732 of record CATKEA010000071.1, on the reverse strand, counting down.
TTCTAATTTTCTTATTTGAGCATTCATTTTCCCTCTTGTTAATTTTTAGTTAAATTATAGTATGAGATGTAACAAATCTTCAATGTGTTACTCTTTCCAATGAGTTTTGCATAAAAATACATCTCTTATTCTGTTACAAATAATTTACACTATCATGATTTTACATTTAGCATGAAACGTTTTATAAGTTTGTAGCTTGTTTCATCTCTGATAAAGAGTCTAAGAAAGCCTTCTATTGCAAGAAGGCTTTCACTTTAATTATAAATAACTTATGATATCTTCAAATGTATCATATCCACTTTCACGATTGATATGTCCTGCATTTGATATTAGAATTTGCTCTGTTGCAACCGTATTTGCAAATTCTCTCTCTACTTCATATTTTACATATGGATCATTATCTGAATAAAAACATATTATTTCATTTGCATATCGTTTTACATCTTCTAAATTATCAAAATACATTGATTCATTAACTGTATCATATTCTTCATTGATTCCTAAATAATTGTTAAATCCACATACAAAAATTAGTTTCTTGACTTTTATCCTATTCTCTATTAAAAATTTTGATATAAATACTGGTGCAATACTATGACCTATTATTGTAGTATTTTCATTAATTAATCCTAAATCTAAGTAATTCTTTAATAATTTACTCCAATTTTCATAATTTTGATAACCAATTCCAATAGGAAAATTTGGCACATATACTTGTTTTCCTTCCTCTTGTATAAAATCATGTAACCATCCTATCCAATTTGAGTATGGACTACTAAAACTCCCATGTATTATAAAATAATTTTCTTGCATATATAATTCTCCTCCTTTATTTTAATAGACTTCTTCCATCTACATTAAACTTTTCTCTTTCTAATTCTTTATTACTACTTCTATGTTATTATAATCATAATGGATTTCACTTAAAATTTGTATTAAAAAGTTCATTAATGTTTCTGTATCATAATGCGTTTCTATATATAATTTTTCATTTAATTTTAATGGACTACGCATAGTCTCATCGTTAGAAGATACTCTTGTTCTCTTTCTGCCTAATATTTTATCTCTTAAAGCCATCAGCCTATCTTCCATCTCTCTTTCTTTTAATACTTGTTTTAGTATTTTTTCAACAACTATCTTCCATGTAGGAGCTGTTATACGTTCATTTGCTATTTTAACTGCAATTGGTTTCTTTCCTTTAAATCCAGTAGTATTTGTTATTGGATATATACTTTCATATTCTATTTCATATTGATTATTTCCTGATTGTAAATCTTCAACTTTTCTTACAAGTTCATCAAATGTTGCATTAATCATAACAATAAGCTGATTTTGCTTTTCTCTAATATCATTTATTATATTCATACTATTCCTCCTTACAAAATATATTTTAGCACGTGCTAATATTTGTGTCAATACCTTTTTTAAAGTTTTAGAAAAAATAAAGTATAAGTATCTATGATATGAAATATATTTGAAAAAATATAATAGAGAGTATAAAAGAATCCATGGGTTACATTATAATCATACAAAAGGTCAAAAAAGGCTAGAGAACTCAGAGATAATTATAATAACAAGCAACTAGAAAATTTTAAAATAGAATTAAATAAACTAAGTAATCTATATTGGAAATAAGATATAAAAAGTAAACTTTTGATAGTGTAAAATAAAGTGTGTAAGTAAAAGGTACCAAACTTATGCACTTTACTTTTTTTGTAAATAAAAATATAAT
>CATKEA010000070.1 GCA_949746915.1 uncultured Bacilli bacterium | reverse complement strand
GGAGGTAATTTTCTATGAAAAAAGGAGAAAAGAAAGTGTCTATATTATTGTGTATTTTAATTTTTGTTGTTGCATTTGTTGGTGGAATATTATCTAAACAAATACAACCAAAAGAATTAAGAGAGTTAAATAAATATGATGAATCAAAAATAGGTGATATTCATAAAGACATTGCTTATGGAGATGGAGAAGCCAATAAGTTTGATTTATATTTGCCAAAAGATAATACAAAAGAAAATTATGGATTAGTAGTATATCTTCACGCAGGAGGATTTACTACTGGAGATAAACAAGATGATGTCGAAATGCTTAAGTGGCTATGTGCTAAAGGTTATGTAGCAGTAGGAATCAATTATACTTTAAGAACTGATGAAAATGACAAATCGGTATATACTCAATCAATGGAAATAAAAAGCGCTATTCCAGTAGTTATAGAAGAAGCAAAGAAATTAGGTTATAACATTGATAAGATGGCAATGTCAGGAGGATCAGCAGGAGGATGTTTGGCACTATTATATGCTTATAGAGATAAAGATGAGGCACCAGTACCTGTAAAAATGGTATTTGAGGGTGTAGGACCATCAAGTTTTTATCCGAGTGATTGGACTAATTATGGATTTGACAAAGATACAGATGAAGCAAGAAAGGGAGCAGCAGGTTTATTTGGAGTAATGGCAGGAAAGGAAATAACTGTAGATATGTTAGGAACTGAAGCCTATGATGAAGCAGTAAAAGATATATCAGCACTTGCATTCGTTGATGAAAATACAGTACCCACTCTTTTAGCCTATGGCAAGTATGATACAGTTCAACCATATTTAGGCTCTGTAAGATTAGATAAAAAATTAACTGAATATAATGTGCCTCACGATTACATTGTATTTGAACATTCAGGACACGGACTACAAAATGATAATAAACAATCAATAGAATATATGAAAAAAATCATTGAATATCTTGATAAATATATGTCTGTGAAATAAAGGAGTATGTATGGAAAATAGTAATATAAAAAATGAAAAGAAAGTAAGTGGTGTTATGGGTAAAATTGCAATAATAATTCTTATAGTTTTAATTGTACTAAAAGGGTGTGGTGTTCTTCTTTCAAAAATACCTTCAGTTCCAAATGATTATACAGAAAAAATAAAAACTGGTGGAGATATTGAAGCCAAATATTTAAAAATGGGTAACCACGAAGTAGATTATTATGAAGCAGGAGCAATGATGTCATTTAAAAAATTTGAAATCTATTATCCTAAAGATATGAAATCTATGAATAAATTACCAGTTGTTGTATTTGTTAATGGGACTGGTATAAAAGGTAGTAAATATTCTGCTCTGCAAAAACATATGGCTTCTTGGGGATTTATCACTATAGCAACAGAAGAAGAATATGCTTGGAATGGTTTTTCAGCCGAGATGTCAGTTAAATATTTAGAATTTATAAACGAGTATAAAGAAGATGGAAAAGAAAATATTTTCTATAATAAAATTGATATGGATAAAATAGGAGTAACTGGGCATTCTCAAGGTGGCATAGGAGTTATAAATGCCATAACAGACCATAAACATTCTGATATATATAAAGCAGCAGTAATACTTTCTAGCACAGAAACAGATATTGCAAAGGCGTTTTTGTGGGAAAGTGATTCTTCTTTAATCAAAACAAATACGCTTATGATAGCGTCCAATGGCGATACAGATAAAAAGATTTCACCTTTAGAAAGTTTAAAGAAAACTTATAATAATATCTCTAATGATGTGTCAAAAGTTTTAGCCATAAGAAATGACGCCGATCACGGAGAAATGTTATATTATGCAGATGGATATGTTACTGCTTGGTTTATGCATTATCTTCAAAATGATAATGAAGCAGGAACTGCATTTATTGGTGAAAATGCAGAAATAAATAATAATAGTCTTTATCAAGACATAGAGAAAAACTTTTAATATTTTACAAGAATTTATTGAAAGTGAGCGATTATATGAAAGATACACAATGGATATTATGTCCGATTTGTAATAGTAAAACTCGTATCAAAGTTCGAGAAGATACAGAACTTAAAAACTTTCCTCTATATTGTCCAAAATGTAAAAAGGAAAGTTTGATAGAAGTTAAAGATTTAAAAACTAAAAAAGTTGTAGAGCCAGACGCATAGATGCAGAGCCAATGAACTATGAAGATAATTTCATACTTGTTGGCTCTTTTTATTTGTTAAAATAAGGAGAATGAAAAGGTGTTTAAAATACTTGTATTAGATGATAATCCAGAAGTTAGATATGGAATATATGATTATTTCAAGAGTGATTATGAAGTTTATATTGCTAAAAGAGAAAAAGAAGTATGCAGTATTTTAAATAAAACAAGAATAGATTTAATTATCTTTGATTATACAATAATTAGTACAGATATAAAGGAATTTATTAACTACATAAAAGAAATAAATAATTATATTCAAATATTTCTTATATCAAATAAATTTGATGGTAGACTATTTCAGTGTGATATTGATGAATATATGACTAAATCACTCGATTTGTTAGAATTAGATTTTAGAATAAGAAGATTATTTCATCAAATTCGCAAATTACCTATTATAGGTTATTTAACTATTGATATTAGCAATTATTCTCTTATTTACTATGATAAAACGATTATTTTTACTAAAAAGGAATTTCAGTTATTAGAATTGCTATTTAACCGACCTAATCAATTATTTACTAAAGAATTTTTAATTGACACTATTTGGGAAGATAATTTTGATATTTGTGATAATACACTTAGAACTCATATAAATAGGATACGAAAAAAAATAGATATAGTTAAGGAATTTAAGATTATAACTATAAAGGGAATTGGGTACAAAGGGAGTTTTTTAAACTCCTAGTACCTAACATTCTCTTTTTCTTTTACCTTAACATTATCTATTTCATTTATATTATTTTGGATAGATTTACTGCGTTTTTCTATACCATCACAATATTTATTATACTTTTGTAATTCTTTGATTTTCAGTTGTAATTCCTGTATTTCTTGATGAATAAGGTCTTTCTTATCATCAGTCTTGGCTCTGTGGTATTTTCGCCATAGATTTTCTCTTTTTGATTTTAAAATATTTAATTCTTGGTTATTCTCTTGCTTAAAAGCAACTAGATCGTCGTAAGTTTCAATTTTATTATCAACCATAAATATTGTTTCTTCAGATATTCTATCGAGTTCTTTTATATCTTTTCTAATGGAATATGGAAGATATTGTTTAGGATGTTCCTGTGGAAATACCTTTAAAAGATAACAATAATACAAATAAAGTCCATATATACCTTTATGCTTCTTATTTGTTTTCAGCAAGTATGATTTATAAATATCATTATTACTCATAGGACTATACTTTCTATATCTTGCATTATAAAATCGTTCATTTAATTTATCTATGGAATAGTCACTTCCAAAGGCTTGCTCTAATCTAACTTTGTCATAGCCTTCTTTCCAAATAGTAATCACACCATAACGACTATAAGCGTGATAACCAATTTGCTTTAATCGGTCTTTAAATTGTTTCATAACCAGTGATTCACTTATAGCCATATCGACATCTTCTTTTACCATTTTGTAGTAGTCATCAGATAATACTTTATATTTGTATGTTGTGTCATAACCATTTCGTTCTTTTACAATGCTTAAATTATATTCGTTACAAAGTGAATCCGATATTTGTCTTAACTTTGCTAAATTAGCACGATTACTATTATATTTTTTACCAGTTAGATAAGATACAGAATTGATAATGAAGTGATTATGAATATGATTTGTATTTTGGTGTGTTGCAACAACCACTTCATAATCACTCCACATTTCTTCAGCAAGTTTAACTCCAATTTCGTGAGCTACATCTGGAGTAACTTCTCCCTCTTTAAAAGATTGATAAGCGTGAAAACCTAAAATGCCATCCGTTTTAAAATATCGTTCTTTTGTAAATTGCATATCTTTATAGGGATTACTTTCACTACAATTTAAGGCAGATACATATTCTATTTTTTCTTTTTTAAAATCGTATTCTGTATAGCCAGTCATTTCTAACTCATTATAATAACTCTTGTCATAATCTTTATTGATAGTCTTTTCTGGGTTAATGATATACTTGATAGATACGTCTAAATGATTTTTGATACTCCAAATTTTTGTAGTAGCCAAAATGATTTTCTCCTTTCATTTGATATGGGTAGTTTTTGGTGGTGGATTTTATGGCGGGAGTATAAATCCGATGCTTGCTTATACCAAAAACTACACATAGACTATCTCATTTAAGACAATTTCTTCGGCAATATTTTTACAAGTATTCATTTTTTGTACCCATAACATTTCGTTTTTAGACTTCAATTTTTCATTAATTGTGCCATCAAATTCGACTAATTGTTGAATTATAAAATTTACTTTTTCTTCGGCTTCTATACCAACTGAAAAAAGATGTTCGTTAAGTTTTTCTTTCATTAGAAGTTCTTGATATAAATATTTTTTATTTTTTTTCAGATAGTTTAATCGCAAATAACCATATTTATTTAACTCTTTATTTTCATTTTTAACTGTAATATTAGGCAATAAATAATCACCAACTTTTGTATAATTTAATTTCATTTTTTATCTCTCCATTTCTTTTCTTTTAATATTTCTTTCGTAGAAATCTACTGATTTTGTTTTAGAATTATATTTAAAATATCCTATATCATTGTTTTTATCTATAAGTTTTATCGTAAATCTATCAAGTAAATATAGATTAATTTCATCAGTATTAAATTGTTGCTTTAGATAGGCTAATACTTTATATTGTTCAATCGTATTCACTTGATTCTTTAAGATATTTTCTTTAGTTAGAGGTTGCATAACTCGCTCCTTCCAATATTTTATTTTTAGGTTTGGTAGGATTATAAGTTACAACTCCATAAATTATTTTATCATCATCTTTTTGAATATTGATACCATTGTCTTTCGATAGAGGTAGTAGTCTTATCATCTTTTCGTTAGGTTTCGGTGTAAACTCACCAATCACATTGCCAGTATCTTCCTCAATACTTTCGTAGATATGATAAAGTTTTGTTTCGTAGTATTCATTTAATCTATCTAAATATTCTTGTATTTGACTATTACTGATATTAGGTGTGCCTAACATAAATTCTTCTTTACCACCAATTTCAACAGGTACAAGGACATCTAAAATACCTTTTTCAAGCAATTTCGTCAGCATATCAACATAACTTTTTCTAAAATTTATCATTTCAATATGCAGTTCATTTTTACTATCTTTAGTTAGGATAACTGATTCCAAAAACTTTGATATAAATTCTTGCTTTTCTTCTTTCGTTTTGCTTTCCCAAGTAGCCTTGACAGTTGTGTTTAAAGTATCAAGTCTTATCATTGTTTCACGTTCAATATCTCGATCTGCCATCAATTGTTGGGGACTAAAAGTAACATTATCTAAATCAAGACTTTCATTTTTCTTTTGTTCTAGTAATTCTAATTTCTCGCCAATGACTTTATAATCTTCTGCAAAATCTTCCATTTCTACAATGCCCGCAGTATAGGCCTTTTTAATGCGTTCTCGTTATTTTTCTAGTTGTAATATCTCTTTATCTAGTTCTTTAGTTTTAGTGGGTTTATGGTCTGCTAAAACAGGCAAGAAATACTTTTTTACAGCCATATCATATTCCACCATATCGTAAATAAAGTTTGTTAAAAGTTCTTCGATTTTATCTTCACGATAATTGATATGACATTTCTCACAAGTATAATACATATACTTTCTCTTTTTACCACCAGACCCTTTACATTTCATAATGCGACCACATTTTGGACATTGTAATTTTTGAAAGAATAGATAAACTCTATCTCTAGTATAAGTCCTTTGGTTCTTTTCTTTTTGATGTTGGCATTCTTCCCACATACTTCTTGAGATAATAGGTGCTACAACATCAGTATAGATAACTGGTTCAACTTTCTTGTTTTTAGCAATTCTCTTAAATTGCTCATAATCGCCCATATAAATCCTATTATCAATAATCTTTTGGATAGTCGTGTCTTTCCAAGGTTTGGGGCTTAATATCTTTTCTTCATTAAAGATATTAGATATTTGTTGAAAACTTTTTCCTTCTAAATACATTTTAAAGATTCTTTCAATTACTGGTCTAGTGGTTTCATCAATAATTGTCTTTTTATTACCATCTTTCTTATAGCCAAGTGGTAAAACTCCTGGTAAGTGTCCCGACTTAATAGCACCATTTAAGCCAAACTTTGTTCTTTCTGATACGATTTCAATTTCTAGTTGTGATAAGACAGTAAGCATTCTAACAAAGAATCTACCATTAGCAGTAGAGGTGTTTACATCATCTCTATCACATACTAAATAACAATTATATCTTTCTAATTCGCTTATTAGTTCTTCTAAATCTCGGACTGAACGAGTGACCCTATCTAACTTATAAGCGACAATATAATTGATTTTACCTGCTTTCATATCTTTTAACATCTCTTGAAAAGCAGGGCGATGCTCCATATCTTTAGCAGATATTCCTGCATCTTCATACACTTTAAAAACCTCATACCCCTTAAAATTACATAATTGTAACAACTTTTCCTTTTGTTCTCCTAAAGAGAAACCTTCTCGTGCCTGGTCTTCAGTGCTAACACGAATATAAACTCCTGCGATACTCCTTTCATTATCCATAATTACCATTCTCCTTTCATTTTTTTGGATTAGTGAAAGGCACCAAAAAAGGTGTCACATAACAAGGACACCTGAGTTATATTGTTTATTTACACGACAAAATAAATCAATATAATGGGAGTATGTAAACTCACCAATTAATGCCTTGCTATGTACTCTGATAATTCAGACAATGGGATTTTATTCTTTAGATTTCCCAAATAAAAATATGTTTGTTCATTGAAGAATAAGTATAACTTATTATCAATAATTACTTTGTGTGGTTCGACATACGCAATATTGGTATGCTCCACAATTCGTAAGCAACCTTCTATAATCTGATAGGGTCGTTTACTAAATTTGCAAGACCATTTAATTTTGGTTTTGAGTTCATCACTCATATTGATTTTCTTTTTTACAATATTAATCATATCACATCACACCTTTCTTGACTAGACTAATTTAGTCGACAAAAAAATCAATCATATTTCAGATTGATTTAATCATTAACGTCACTTGGTGCGACGATTT
>CATKEA010000069.1 GCA_949746915.1 uncultured Bacilli bacterium | reverse complement strand
ATATTAGTAAAAGAACTAAAAGGATATACAAATTTTATAATAAAATCATTTAACCCCAAAATTGTCAAATATTTAAAAAAGAATTATCCTAATTTAGAAGTTGGAATATTAATTACAGATAAGACTAATAATAGATTATATGATATAATTCTTACTAGTAAAATTTCCCTTATGTACTGTAAACCAGATTTTATAGCAATTTGTACTAACCTATTAAACAAGAAAAAGTTCCAAAAACTATCAAGAAAAATACCAACTCTTATTTGGACAATCGAAGACAAAAATGAAATTTTAGATAATGAACTAATATATATATGTAATAATCTACCTTTCAGAAATTAGAAAACAAAAATTTTTAAACATACAAAAACTCGAATATCTAAGCATTTAGAAAATACGAGTTTTTTTATAAAATTTTTCACTTTCAAACAAATCAAAAACATTTTTATAATCGAAAAATTAACTAAATTTTTTTATTTTTTAATTTTAAAGTTTTTTCTAATTCTTCAATATCACTTTCAAGCACTTTAAAGCCATTATCAATTATATTACTACTTGTAAGATCAATATCAAGCATTTTAAGTAAATCTAATGAATATAAACTACTTCCAGAGGACAAAAATTCTAAATATTTTTCCTTTGATAATGAATGTTCATCCAATAAAGAATTTACAACAACACTTGCTATAATTAAACCTGATGCATACTTATAAGGATAATAACTCCATCTATATAAATGACCCAATCTTGTCCATTCTATATTAGATATTTCGTCATAAACAATATTATCTCCATAATATTTTCTTATAAGATTTCCATATTTTTCAGACAATATCTCAGCTGTTAAATTATCAGACATTTTTACACTATATAGTTGATTTTCAAATTCTGTATACATTGTTTGTTTAAATACAGTCGTAAAATAATTTTCTATTTCTTTACTCAAATAAAACATTTTTTCTTCTAAAGAAACAGCATTTTTATATAAATATCTATTTAATAGAATTTCATTAACTATAGAAGCAGTTTCTCCAACAAAAACTGTACTATCTTCATATATAAATGGAAGATTCTTCTTTGACAAATAATAATTAACTATATGCCCAAGTTCATGAATCATATTTTTCAAATCGACATAAGCCCCTCTAAAATTCATAAATGAATATGTATTCCAAGAAAAAGTAATAAATTGATGTTTATTATCATCTGGCTCTGCATCTATATGACCATTAAGTAAACACTCAACAACCTGCAAATATTCACTTCCTAATGGCTCTAAAGCATTTTTTATAATTTCGATTGCCTCTTCAAAAGAATATTTAATTTTTAAATTATTATCTAATGGCACTCCAAAATCATATAAATGAGGCTTACTAATATCTAATAAGTCTGACTTTATTTTCAAATATCTTTGAATTAAATCTACATTATTATTAACGGCATTTATAATAGATTCTACAATCATTGAATCTATATTTTCCTCAAATAAGATTTTTTCTAAAACCGAATTATATTTCTCAAGTTCGGCATTTTTGATTCTATATCCAATTATTAAATCTAATATATTAGCAAAAGTTTCTTCTAAATTTTTAAATTTTTGATTAACTACTAGATATGCTTGTCTTCTAGTATCTCTATCTCTCGAAGAAAGATATTTAGCAAAATTTGATGAAGTGATTTCTACTAATTTGCCATCTATTTGAATTTCCCCATACTTTATATCTCTTAATGTATCATTATATAAACATAAATAAGAATTCATACTATCAATATTTCCTTTTATTATTACATCTGTATCACTATCTTGTACATGTTCCTGCATTCTAAACAGATTATCTAAAAACAATTGATATACTTTTATCTTATCATTCTTAATAATAAAATCATTTACTTTTTCTCTTCCTAAACTTAAAATTTTTCTATCTACAAAACTAAGTTCTGAATTTACCTGATTATTAAAAGCTTCTGCTGCTGATTTTAATTCAATACATTCATCAGATTTTACATTTTTGTAATACATAAATGAACCATATATCAAAACATTATTAGTTAAATTTCTTATTTTATCTTTTTCTGTCAACATCTCAAGAAATAAATATTCATCTAACTCCATATTTTCATATTTTTTCACATCTATCAGCAGTTTTTTTATATCTTCAATTTCAGCATAAAATTCATGATTATTCCCAAACAAATTACTTAAATCCCATTTTAACATTGAAACTCTCCCTTTCCTATCAGTCTAATACACTATTATAAGCAAAAATATCAAGCAATCACTTTATTTTTTTAAACAATCTTTTTGCATTTTGTTCTGTTATACGCTCAATTTCCCCATAACTAGTTTCTTTTATTTCTGCAATTCGCTTAATAATAAAATAAATATTTGAAGATTTATTTATCCCACTACGATATGGTTCGGGAGATATATAAGGACTATCAGTTTCTACCAAAAATAAACTGTTAGGAACAATTCTTGCTATTTCAAGTGATTTTTTAGCATTTTTATAAGTTATTCTTCCTGAAAAAGAGACAAAATAACCAGATGCCACTAAATATCTTAAATCATCTACATCTGGTTGAAAACAATGAAAAACACATCCATATTTTGGCTTAACATAGTTTTCAAATATTTCTATTACCACTTTATTCGAATTATTAGAATGTATAATTACTGGTAAATGAAGTTCATTAGCAATTATAATTTGTTTAATCAAATAATTTTTTTGCTCATCAAAATTACTATCTAAATTATCCAAACCAATCTCGCCAATAGCCACTACTTTATCACTATCCGCTAGTTTATACAAATAATTTACATCCTGTGAATCTATATATAAAGGATGAATCCCAACACTAGAATAAAATTTAGGATTTTCTTCTGATATTAAAACAGATTCTTTAGAAGACTCTATGTTAAGACTGACATTTATTACACTCTTAATACTATTATTTCTGTTTATATCTTCAATAAATCCATGTATATCTTGCAAAATAGTAGTATTAATATGCATATGAGAATCTATTGCCATAATATCAACTTCTTTCGTAATTACGTATATTACATATGCCAACATATAAGAATATTTTTTATTGATAATTAAATTTCATTTATACAAATTTTTGTCATAAACTTACATATATTAAAACTCAAAACATTAAAAGTTCTAGTTATTCTTAAAAATGGTGCTGAAAACAGGATTTGAACCTGCGACCTATTGCTTACGAGACAATTGCTCTACCAGCTGAGCTATTTCAGCATTTCATCATTTCATCATTTCAACAGATAAAAAAATTATAAATCAAAAATCAATTTATGT
>CATKEA010000068.1 GCA_949746915.1 uncultured Bacilli bacterium | reverse complement strand
TTTTGATATGGGAATTAATTTAGTTTTTTCTGTTTCAATTCTTTTAATACTAAAATCGTTCTTTTATTATAATAATCTGTTCTTTGCTATTTTGTATGTAGTTATTGGAATGAGTATATATATATTTATTCCTAAGATACTGAAATATTTTTAGAATGTTTTTTAACAAAATTAAATGTAAATATGTAAGATATTTTTATGATAAAAAATCAGTATATAAAATATACTGATTAAAGTGTTTTATTATTTTTCTTGGCAAAATTTTTTATTATTTTACGATATATAGGTACTAGTTTTGTAAATATAAAATACATTAATTTATTAGTTATTAAGTCGAATTCGCCAATAAATTCTATATAGTCTCCGCCAAACTTTTTTTTGAAATCATGCAGTCCATATAAGGGATTATCTTCTTTTAAATCACCAATAGTTCCAAATTGGTCATATATTTTTAAGCCTTTAGTATGACAGTATTCTAAGTGATTTTGGTAGACTTTGTAATTAGATCCAGTTTCACTTAGAATATTATGATTTCCAGCATATAAAACCCAAGCTTTATCATTGTATTCAATAATAAAATGTGCATTTAGAGTAATAGATTTTCCATACTTTTTTAAATCATTTGAATATTTTTCTAGATCACTTTTTATTTTATCAAGTTGCCTTTGCAATTCTTTTTTTCTTGTATTTTGATTTTTACTAGGACTTTCAATACTGTTTAGTTCTTCTATTTCTTTACTTAGATATTCTTGTTTTTCTTTATATTTATTAATTATTTTTTCTATATTGATGCGACCAAAGAAAATGTTACAGCAATTATCTTTATTCCATATTTCATATAGAGATTGATAATAAGAAAGATTATGAGATACAAAGTCTTTTCTGTTTTCGGTTATTTTCATTAGTTCAAAAAATTCTTTGATATTTTCTTGCTTACCTATATTTACTTCAACATTTAACTCTTCAGCTTTTTTGATTCTTTGTTTAGTAGTTTTACTAAATTTTTCTTCAATTTCCTCTAATGTTTTAGTTAAGTCAATTCTAAAAGTATATCTTGGCTGAAAAAGTTCAAAGTTTTTTGTAAAACCCAAATGTTTAAATCCTAGGGATTTTAGGCTTTCAAGTATTTTGTAACCATCATAGGGAAGAGTAATCTTGTTATTTTGATAGTCTTTTTGATTAAGTATTATATCTGGATCTATTTTTAGGAAGATAGCTTTTTCTTTTTTGATGTATTTGGTTATTTCTTTAGTAAATTCTTTGACTAATTCGGTATTTGTAAAATCAATTATATATCCACGTGGTGCATAAAAATATGAATATCCAAGTGGTAATTTTTTTTGGAGTAAAAGTGTTGCACATAATAGCTTATTTTTATCATTTATTAAACCAACATAGTGTGGAATAAGATTTTTTTCTTTTTTTGCAAATTCGCCCCATGCATAGCTTTGAAGAAAATGCGACTTATTTTTGTTTGTTTTTACAAATGCTTCATACATTTCTTTATTTATATTAGATATAAAGTTCATTTATTTCACCTTCTATGACTATTATACCCATTATTTTGCTAGTTTTCAA
>CATKEA010000067.1 GCA_949746915.1 uncultured Bacilli bacterium | reverse complement strand
GATATCCTTTAAATGATGTGTAACTTTAAAATACCCATAATAACTAGCTAATGTTTTTATATATTGGGGATAATCATGTTCTTTTAAGTATTTTAGTTTCTTTTTTATTCTTTGATAAGTTTTCTTAGAAGATGATATTCTAAGTTTATTATTTATCACTTGATATCTATATCCTAAAAAAATAAAGCCAACACTAGATTTTGAAATATTACTTTTTTTGTTTTCTTTAAGTTTTAACTTTTCTAGTTCAGAAACTATTATTTTCCAGTAATGTTTTAATTTATTTTTATCAGTATCTAAAATAAGAAAATCATCCATGTATCTAACATAATATTTACACTTTAGATTTTCTTTAATAAAATGGTCTAATTTATTTAGAGAAAAAAGGAATTAAGTAGTAATTGGCAACAAAATGATTTATGATTTTGTCAATTACTGTTTGGCTCATTACTAATCTTGGCTTTGGTTCAAATATCATGAAAGTTCTATATTTTGATGGGATGTATTTTTCATTTTACAAAGTGAAAACCCGGAAGGACGCCACTAGTGTAGTTGACGTTGTTGTTGCTCAGATTGGAGTTCACATTGAACTCGTTCGCATTGTTGTTGGGGAAATAGTTAGGCGACAAAGCCCACCAAACGGGGGCGCAAACAACCAGATCCATTTTACGGTATAGTCCTAAGTTAATCTATATCATACTATCATAGTTTAACCCATTTATTATTATTTTCTCCTCTTATATCCCACGAAAGGGTTTTCGTGGGATTAATCAAAGGTCAAAGGTGTGGGACAATTATTCTTGATTCTCCATTGCTATTTCAAAGGGAAAATTAGATGTTCCATTTCCATCACTTATCATTGTCCCAGGTGCAAGTGAAACGGACGGACGGACGCCGCGAGCGATGTAGACGTAGTAGCTGCTCAGAGCGGAGGACACACCGAACTCGTACGCATTGCTGACGTTGAAGGAGTAAGGCGACAAAGCCCACCACCATTGTCCTGTATATAAATAACTTTTATTACTACCATTTGTTCCATGACCTGCTAATGTTGCTTCATCAGCGGTTAGTAGTGCTACTGGATAGGTTAACTTTCCATTTCCCGCCTCACTACTTACGGTAAACTTATCAT
>CATKEA010000066.1 GCA_949746915.1 uncultured Bacilli bacterium | reverse complement strand
TTATCAAGATAAGTTTAAAGGTGTAATATCAGAAGAAACTTTTACAAGAATTACTAAAGATACAGAAAATTCATTGAATAAGATACGATATGAGATAGAGAAATTACGAAATAATAAAAAGGAAGAAAAAGTAAATAAAAATGATTTAAAAGAATATGAAGATAGAATTAGGCAACTTGTAGATATTGAAAATCCATCAAGGGAACTTTTACAAACATTAATAGACAAAATTATTATCGACAAAGATAGAAATGTCGAAATAGTATATAAATTTAGTATATTGAATAATTAAAACTTTTTCCCAAGTTGGGAAGAAGTATTACATAAAATGATAAACTACTTATAAAAAATAATGGAGTTACAAATGGGAGAAAATAGAAGTAGAATTAAAAAGAAATATATCTGTAAATTATGCGGCGAAGAATATGACTATAATAAAATGAGTGATGAACATTATCCAGCTAAAAGTGTTGGAAATGATGATGTAGGTGAACTTGATATCACCAAACTGTTTGATTTAATGATGTCAGACCATTTTAGGAAAGAAACTATTGAAAAAATAAAAAATGGAGAAGAATTTCAGAATATTTATGATGAAGTTTTTGATAATCAATTATTTAAATCAACATATCCAAAAGGGAGAACTGCAAGGACATTGTGTCAGAAATGTAATACTTTTTTAGGAAAATATGATGAGGCATATTTGAGATTTTTTAATGCTGATGGCAATCCACAAAAAATAAAGGGATTTACAAAAGAAACAAAATATAAAATCATAAAATCGATTTATGCCAAATTTTTATCAATACCTGAAGCAATAGAAGAAAAATTTGATTTTATAGAATTTATTAAGGATTCATCTTCAATTGACTACAATGGTATTTGGAATTTATATTTTATAAAAAGGAATGATACTAGTGATTTTTTAGATTTAAAAGACATAGGAACTGGTAAGTTGATTTTTGACGAAGGAGTAGTTTATGAATTTTCTGATGAAAAATTTATTTTTAATCTTATGAATTTTAAAATACATTCTTGTTTTAAAATGACTGATATATTTGAAATTTTAAACAAAAATTTTGTATTAACAGAGGGTGTTGATGAAAACGGTGGATATCACGGGCAACTAATGATGCTTCGTCAATTTAGTTCTATGAATATTGATGATGATATTAAAAATAATTAGATAAAAATGTTACACATCGACTATCACCAGGTGGCGAAGGTGCTGAAATAGTATATGCTCTACGAAACAACGATGCTTTAGCAAAGAGCGTATTAGAATCAATCGGAAATGCTGGACAAATAACTAGAAAATATTATCAAAGAAGATTACCTAGTGACCCATCAAAAGATTATTATTTTATTCATCGTGAAACGGGAAGAATTACTCCATTATTACTAGAATATGGATTCATAGATACACCAGCCGATGCCAATAAACTAAAGAATAATCTAAATTCCTATGTAGAAGCAGTTATAAAAGCTGTTGCTAATTATTATGGAATACCATATACATCACCAAGCGGAACACAAGAAAACACTTATGTCGTTCAAAGAGGTGATAGTTTATATAGTATAGCAAGAAAATTTGGCACCACTGTAGACGAATTAAAACGATTAAATAATTTAACTAGTGATGTATTACAGATTGGTCAAGTACTAATAACTTCATCACCATCTTCTGATGAGACACCACAACCACCACAAGAAAACTATACAACATACACAGTAAAAAGTGGAGATAGTTTATGGAAAATAGCCAATCAATTCGATACTACTGTAGATGAGCTAATATCACTAAATAATTTATCAACCACAGTATTACAAACCGGTCAAGAATTAAAAGTGCCATCAAATACATCAACATTACCACAACCACCACAAGAAAACTATACAACATATATAGTAAAAAGTGGAGATAGCTTGTGGAAAATAGCTAATAGGTTTAATACGACAGTAGACGCTATAGTAAATTTAAATAATCTAACGACAAATTTATTACAAATTGGCCAAGAATTAAAAATACCAACATCAGGAACTTCTAGTAACAGAGTATATGTAGTAAAAAGTGGAGACAGTCTATGGAAAATAGCTAATTTATACAACACTACAGTAGATGCGATAAAAAAACTTAATTCTTTAACAACTAACACTTTGCAAATTGGCCAAGAACTTTTAATACCATAAAAAAAGAACATCAAGCAGAAGTGAATTAAAAAATTACTTCGTTGCTGTTCTTTTTTAATGCAATTGATTACAAACACCAGGATATGGTTGATAAAAACAATGCGATTTAAATCTACCTGTAAGTCTTTGATCATACCATAATGCTACACAAGCTTCATTACCACTAGGCGCATAAAACCATAATGCATTAGTCGCAGGATAATAATATTCACCATTAAGTACTCTTTTAGCTAGTTCTTTTTCCTTAGTAGTTGCAGAACCATAAAACAAATCACTAGTAACCCCAGCGAATCCTCCTGGTGATTGAAAAACGACTTTTGTAATAGTATCTATATTTTTAAATGTTAAACAATCAGCAAGGGCACGATTTACAATAACATTTCCAACCATAAGCATTCCAAGTTCTCCCTCACCAACAGCTTCAGCACGCATCAAACGAGCAGCTAAGTCTAATTCTTTAGTGGTGTAATTTATTAACATAGTATCACCTATAATAAAATATGTAAAAAAGTCATTTATGTTATTGAAACAATAAAATATTTATGTTATAATTATATTGCGTCATAGGGGCGTGGTATAATGGTAGCATAGGAGTCTCCAAAACTTTTGATGGGAGTTCGATTCTCTCCGCCCCTGCCAAGTGCAAATACGCTCCAAATTTTGGAGTTTCAATATATTTTAAGAGGTAGTTATTAATGAATCATGTTTTTAGATTAATCAGAGGTAATGATATTAAAAAAGAAATAATAGCTTATTGCCAAAAAATGAATATAGAAGCAGGAGTTATTATATCAGCAGTAGGTTGCATTCAACATTTGCATATTCGACTTGCTGAAGCAAAAGACTATATAGATAAAGAAGAATGCTATGAAATTGTTAGCATAACGGGAACAGTATCAAAAGATGATGTTCATATTCATATATCACTGTCAGATAACACTGGAAAAACAATTGGTGGTCATTTAAAAGACGGAACTATTGTTGATACAACTTGTGAAGTTGCAATCTATGAACTAAAGGACTACGTTTTTAGCCGAGAGCCAGATAGTATTACTGGATATGATGAATTAGTAATTAAAAGAAAAGAAATATAATTTTGAAAAATATAAGAAAGGTAATAAAGGATAAAAACAAAAATTTGGAAAGCCCTTCTTATTACGTGCCAATAGAAATTGAAATGACTTCGGAAAGTTGGAAAAAGAATGTATAATAAAAATATATTCTTAACTTGAAAGGAGTCTTTTATA
>CATKEA010000065.1 GCA_949746915.1 uncultured Bacilli bacterium | reverse complement strand
TTATGAAGAAAAGATATGGGCCAATGCAGTAATATTAAAAGATAAAAGTATTGATTATGCAGATGGAACAACAATACCAGAAGATAATATAGAAAGTTACTTTGTATGGATACCAAGATATCGTTATAAAATATTTAATGATGAGAAGTACAGTGGTTTAACAGATATAGATAGTACCAAAGTCCAAACTATAGAAGTAGAGTTTGAACCTAAAGGAGTAATTCCATCAACTGGAAATAAGAAAGGTGAATGGTTAACGCATCCAGCTTTTACAAGTTTTGATACAAATGGAATGTGGGTAGGAAAGTTTGAAACAAGTAAATCAAATAGTAACCCAGATAATTCGAGAAATGCAGATGGAGTCCAAATAAAGCCGAATGTAGTAAGTTGGAGAAATATCCAAGTAGGAAATGCTTTTTATACAACATATGATTATAAAAGAAACTTAGATTCACACATGATGAAGAATAGTGAATGGGGAGCAATTGCTTATTTACAGCATTCAAAATATGGATCTGAAACTAGTGTTAGATTCAATAATAATAGTAATTATATAACAGGTTATGCATCAGTAAATGAGCCAACTTGTGGGTGGACAGCTGATAATAGAGAATGTAATAAATATGGAACTACCCCTGATATAACACAACCATATAATACCGAAACAGGATACTTAGCAAGTACAACAGGAAATATTTCTGGTATATATGATATGTCAGGAGGAGCCTGGGAATACGTCATGGGAGTAATGATGGATCAAAATGGAAAACTTTTCTCTGGACAAAATACAGCAAATAATTCAGGATTTACTGGAGGTTATGGGGAAGGTGGAAGCCTAATATCAGGATACTCATGGCCAGAAGAAAAGTATTATGATAAATATACATATGGAACGAGTCCTTCAGATTATACAAGAGGCCAGTTTGGAGATGCAACATTTGAGGTTGGACCATTTAAGGAATTAATTTATGCAAATAATGAAAGCAGACTAATAGGCTCATGGTATGTAGAATCTGCATATTTCATCTATAATATAAATCCTTGGTTAGGACGTGGTGGTTCTTATCACGTAGGTCTTGATTCAGGCCAATTTGCATTTCATTACCATACTGGTTCAATAATTGAGTATAATTGTTTCCGAATTGTTCTAGCATTATAATAAACTGTTAATAGTTTGATTAGAAGTTAAAAATTCTAATTATAATCGTAAAAGTCTTCCTATATCTTTTCTAAAAACTATAACTATGCTATAATATATATACATATTATTAGAAGGAGCAAAACAATGAAAAAGATATTAATAAGTATAATTATATGTTTAATGATGTTAACATTAAATGTTAATGCAGCTAACGCAAAAGATAAAATCAATGTCTATTTTTTTCACGGAGATGGATGCCCACACTGTGAAAATGCTACAAAGTTTTTTGATAGTATCAAAAAAGAATATGAAAAATACTATAACCTAGAAAAATATGAAGTTTGGTATAATGAAGAAAATAGTAATTTAATGGAAAAGTTTAGAAAACGTTTAGGAGATGACCCTGAAGGTGGAGTTCCATATATTATAGTTGGAAAAAAATCGTTTAGTGGATTTGATGACTCAATTGGAGAACAAATCAAAGAAGCGATAGAAAATGAATACAATAAATCTAAAAGATATGATGTAATGACTGCTAAAGATGATAATACTGTTGGTATTATTGTTTTAGTAGGACTTGTTTTAGTAGGAATAGGTATTTGCTATTTAAGATTAAAAAATAATGAAGAATAAGATGTAGTAAAAACTACATTTTTCTTTTGATTTAAATTACTACATACTAGGTGTTAACTATATAAATATTTCAAGTAAAATAATGTCATTTAATTGACAATAATTACTAATTAATATATATTAAATACAGATATAAAAATAAAAGAAGAGTAAAAAGAGGAGATATATCCATATGAAAAAAACAGTGTTATTTCTTATAAATGGTTTTGGAATTGAAAGTAAAAAGTCATACAATATCTATAGTAGTGAGCTTATGCCAAATTTGGATGATTTAACAAGAAGATATATGTTTTCATCTCTTGCTAGTGATGTTGGAAACTTAAAAGATGGGTACAAATTATTTTCAACAGGTCGAAAAGATGCTATTACATATGATTTTATGGAAGAGAAAATCGAAACAAAAGAATTAATAAATAATCCCCAAATATTGGCATTACAAGAAGAAGTTACTAAATTAGGAAATAACTTACATATCTTTTATGGTTTAGAAAATGAAGCATCATATTTTCATTTAAGAGATTTTTTAAATACATTTAAAACTAAAATACCAAATACCCAAATATTCTTACATGTATATATGACACAGAAAGAAATTACAAGTTATAAAGAAATAAATCGTATTATTACTAGAATGACCTATGAATTTAATGACAATATTCAAATGTCCTTAGTAATTGGAAAAAATATTTTAGGACTAAGTAAAAATGATCCTAAATTATTAGATTTTGTAAGAATTTTGACAAAAGGTTTTTGTGAATCTTGGAACGAAGTAGAAAAGAAATTAACTATTTTTTATGAAAATGGTGACTTACCAATTAATGCAAAACCATTTTGTATACATGGAAATTTTAAAATTAACAATAATGATACTCTTTTTTTCTTTAATTATGACAATGTAAATTGTTCAGATTTTATCAAAGAATTAGATCAAACAAGACTATTTAGTGCTAACGGTGAAAAAACTAATTCAATAAATATTTATTCTTTATTTCCGATTGTAGCCGAAAGACAAATCATATCATTATATGACTATCCAACATCAGAAAGTTGTCTAAGTCAGAAATTAAAAGAAATAAATGCAAAGTGTTTAATTGCAACTAGACAAGATACGTTTCAATTTGTTAACTATTATGCCCAAGGTTTTAGAAATGTAAATAGTGAAAATGTTGGATTTATGGATGGAACAGATGAAGTAATATTCAATACTACAACATTAAATACCATTATTAATACATACCCATATGATTTATTTATTTTTAATTATTTTATAGATGATTTCAAAGATGTTCAAGACTTGAAGGAAAAATTATCAAATATTGATAGAGTATTAGGTGATGTATATAAAAACTGTACTACTAATAACTTTACACTAATGATATCATCATTATATGGAATGTTTAGAAGTATAGAAATCAATGATGAAAAAGAAAAAATTGATTTTTCTCAGCAAGTTCCATTCATCATTGCTGATGACATGATATCTAAAGTGAAAAATACAATAAATTATGGTAATGTATATGGTGTTTTAAATACAGCTATTAAAAATATAAATGAAGCATCAACTTGTAATTCTCTATTAAAGAAAAAGGGGATGTTGTCATCATTATTTATGAAAAAATAAAAGAAATAGCACGTTAAAAGTACCACTTTTAAAATGCTATTTCTTTTGTTATATATAAATTTTGTAGGTAAATTATGAAAAATTCAATAAAAGAAAAAAATATACTAAAAAAGATTTCTCAATTTTTTAATTTATATCTAGAAGAAATGAAAGAATATACATTATTTCTTGGACCAGAAAATGATGTTATAGGTATGTTGAAAGACAATGATTTAAAAATTTCAACATTAACTGAAAGAATAACAGGTCATTATGAAGAAAAAGAAAATAATAGTGTTATAAGTTTCGTGATAACTAGTATAGTATCGCACCTGATACTAATTATTCAAAAATAGTAGGAAGTATAACTACTTTAAATAATTTAGAAGCATCAACTGAAATAATTGTATACAATCAAAATCATAACAAAGTTTTAAAACTTGTTACAGAAACTGATAATGACTACTTTTATATAAAAGACTATCAAACAAGAGAAATATGTTGTATGCTAAAATATACTCCAAGAACATACACATACTTAAAGCATATAACTAAAGAACCAAATGAAAAAGTTTGGTCCACTTATATGGAAATATCACTAGCTAAAACAGATAGAAATAAAATAAATTTTGTTTATGAAAGTACTAGACATAGTACTAAAAACAAAGGTAGCAGAACAGTTGAAAATAGTGAATTAGTTGATTTTGGTAATATTGCTAATCAAATAAACCCCAGAATGCATGAATTTTTAAAAGAAGTACGTTCTAGATTAGAATTAAGTCAAATCAATTTGTTTGATCAAGCAATAATAACTAGTTTAAATAAAATTGGAAATGACGCTTTAGAAAGTTTATTTAGAGTTAATTTTGAAAAAGAACAGCAAAATAAAAAGGAAAAAGTAAAAAAACTATATAGTAGTATTAAGTAAAACTTTCTTTATCCAAAATAAAATTAACATTATCAATAAACTTAATATTAGTATAAAACTTTAATTGTCGTACAAGCCTAAATAAGGCCTCATCTTTTCCTTTACACTCTAGCATAACATCAACATCTCTATCTACAACAGCAATTTTTTTTAAGAAGTTGATAAAATCTTTATAATTAATATAAAAACTGTGACTTCTTTTTTCTTTTCTACTTTTACTAGTTGAAAAATGAATTTTAGGAACAAAACCACTATTATCCCAAGTAGCAAATATCCTTGGAAGAAGAGAAACTAAATCTTCACTGTTATTATTGCACTTATAATGTAAATAATCTAAGACCATTGGTATTTTTAATTCCTCACATATTTCTAAAACTTCTAAAACAGTATAAGTTTTATCATCGTTTTCTAAAATAATTTTTTCTTTTATTTCATCATCCAAGTTTTTAAAGTTTTCTTTAAATCGTTTTATAGCCTCATCCTTATTAGGAACACTAGAACCAACATGAATTACCATTTTACCATCAATAGAAAAAAGCTTAAATAAATTATTATTGAAGTCCAAAATTTTAAAGCTTGCTTTTACAACATCTTCATTAATACTATTTAAAACACAAAATTGATCTGGGTGTGTGTCTAAACGAATATTATATTTTTTACTAAATGCTCCTATTTTTTTACTAATATTAATAAAAGGACTCATATAATCAAAACTAACTTCATCAAGAGTTGCTAGTGGTATAACCTTATGTGATAATCTAAAAAAACGAATATCATTATCATAATTATATTTTAATATTTCTAAAAGACCATTAATATTATTTTTGATTTTTTCAGATAAAATTTTATTACTTTCTTCAGCATCTTTTTTTTTATAACTTGTATAAGTCATAGTTCTAGAATAAGATGTATCTTCTAATGTCAAAGATAGTGCAACATATCCTAAATGTATTTTCATATAATCACCATTATTAGTATTACAAATAAGTCATAATTTACGCATTTTAATGAAAAAATGTTATAATTTTAATAAAAAAGAGGTGAAAGAATGGCTCAAAAACGCAAGTTAAAAAAAGGAATAAAAAAAACATTAATCTTTTTTAGATTAATTTTACTAGTTCTTTTCTTATCTGGTTTTTTCTATTATGGCTTAGATAAGTATAAAAAACATAGTATATCTAATATTAATCGTGATGTTGTAAAAAAGTTAGATTATAAGGTTGATTTATCAATGCTTGTCAACTATGAGCATAAAATTCCTAAAGATTATGATTTAAGATTGAGAAATGTAGAAGGAAATAAAGAAGTAGCAACAATTTTATACAATGATTTAAATCGTATGA
The DNA here is from genome assembly GCA_949746915.1 of uncultured Bacilli bacterium. Classification (GTDB taxonomy): domain Bacteria; phylum Bacillota_I; class Bacilli_A; order RF39; family UBA660; genus CATKEA01. The sequence continues at coordinate 459 of CATKEA010000065.1, read as the reverse complement.
TAACTTTAGCTAAATATGAAGATGGTGTAGAACTTAAAATTAATAGTGCATATCGACCTAACAATATACAAAAGGATATATTTGATAGTTATGTTAAAGATTATCAAAAACAAGGTTATAGCTATAGTGCTGCTGTACAAATGACTAAAATAAGTGTTGCAGAACCTGGATATTCAGAGCATGAAACAGGACTAGCAATAGATTTTAGTGAATCTGGAAATACTGTTAAAAATACTAAAATGTGGAACTGGCTTGCTAAAAATGCTTACAAATATGGCTTTATTAAAAGATATCCAAACGATAAAACAAACATTACTAAAGTAAAGTATGAGCCATGGCATTATCGCTATGTTGGAATAGAATTAGCTAAAGAAATTTATGACTCGAATTTAACACTAGAAGAATATCATGAACAAAATAAAAAATAGAGATTAATTAGAAAATTAACTCTACTTTTTT
>CATKEA010000064.1 GCA_949746915.1 uncultured Bacilli bacterium | reverse complement strand
CTTAATTTTTACAAAACAAAAATCGCAACTATTGCGATTATGACTTTTTTCAAATAAATTTATATTTTCTATAATTATATTAACCAAAATACTCATTATTATCAAATTCTTCACCTAAAGTTGTTTCTTTACCATGTCCTGGATATACAACAATATTTCTATTATATTTTTTTATTTTAGCAATACTATCCAACATTTCCTCAAAGCTGCCACCTTCTAAATCACATCTTCCAATAGTATGATAAAAAAGAAAATCACCTGTAAACATTACAGCATTATCCTTAAAATAAAATGTTACAGCATCTTCTTTATGTCCTAAAGTAGAAATAACATAAAATTTAAAATCAGAAATAGAAACAGAATCCTCTTTATTATTAAAATCATAAACAGGACATTTATACCTTTCCAAAAGTTCATCAAGAGCTCCAATATGATCAAAATGATAATGCGTAATCAAAACAGCCTGTACTGTAGCATCACCAATAACATCTAATATTTTTTCTACCTCATCACCTGGATCAACAACTAAACAATTAAGCTTTTTATCATCAAAAAGCACATAACAGTTTTCTCTAATCTGACGTCCCACTATTACTTTCTTTATTTGCATAGTACCTATCCCTTTCTATCTTTGAATATACACACCCACAATAATCTTGCCTATATAAATTATACATTTTAGATAGCTCAATACTCCTCTTGTAACCATTCTTCTTTTTAAAATCACTATATAAATATTTAACTTGATACTTCTCTCCTAGTTCAATTCCAATCTCATTAAGAACTGAACTATTTTTATAAGGACTAACTGAAAGCGTTGTTCCAAAATAATCAAAACCATTATCACAAGCAAGACGAGCAGTTTCTTCTAACCTAAGCTTATAACACCTATGACACCTTTCTCCACCCTCTTTAAGATTCTCAAGTCCCTTAGCCAATTCAAAAAATGACTCTGGATCGTACTTTACTTCCATAAAAGAAACCTTATTCTTAACAGGTAATTCATCAATTAAATGAAGTTGTTCTCTTTTTCTTTTTAAATACTCATCTTCTGGATATATATTCGGATTATAATACAAAATTGTTATTTCGAAATAATTAGCCAAATATTCTAAAACATAACTAGAGCAAGGACCACAACAACTGTGCAAAAGAAGAGAACTAGTCTTCTGTTTTCGTTGCTCTTTTTCTAGTAGTTTTTCTAGTTCTTTTTGGTAATTCATCTACCTCACCATCTTCTATAAATAATTTATCAATATTTTTACTAGGTATCATCATTGGTATATCTCTAATAATAGAAATTTCATATTTTTTAGTATTAACATCTAACTCTTCACCATCAATACACCATGGTTTCTTTAGCTTTTCTTTAAATTCTATTTTAAACTGATTAGTTTTATGAAAATAAAAACCTGGAACTTTTGTAATATCATTTTTTCTTAAATAAAGTAAACTTTTAACAATATCCTTACGCTTCTGAAGATTGCATAACAATACTTCAAACGTATTATCATTAAGCTTAACATCTTTGTAAAAATTATTAATACCCGCAATTCTATTTGCATTAGAAATTAAAGCAAAAGAATATAATCCATGATACTTTTCACCATTCACCTCATAAGTACATTCATAAAGATGTGTATTTTGAAACAAATATTTAAATCCTTCTACTAAATAAGCAAAATATCCTATCCTCTTTTTCATTTTTCTAGGTGTTTCATAAGGAACATTCATAAATTTACCAAAACCAGAAGCATAAACAAAAATTCTATTATTAACAGAACATATATCAATATTCTTTGTTACACCACTAAGAATCAACTTTAAATTTTTTTGAATATCCTTACCTAAACCAAACATAACACCAATATCATTAGTAGTTCCAACTGGAATATGAGATAAAACAAGTCTATTTTTACGTTTTAGATTCCCAGACATTACCTCATTGAAAGTTCCATCTCCTCCTACTGATAATACCAAATCAGCTGCATCTATAGATTCAACAATTGTTGATGCATGTCCACGATACCTAGTAACATATAAAACACTATCATAATCATAATTTTTTAAAATAGACTCACATCGAATTATATCATCTAATTTTATTCGTTTATTACCACTATTTGGATTGAATATAATTACTGCCTTTTTCATTCAAATCACCTAGTTGTATTATATATCAAATAAGTAGTTTTTTCAAGGTTAACAAAAGACAGAATTAAAAAATACCGAAAAACAAATTTCAGTACTTAATATACTACTTTTCCAATAACTTTAACACATATGGTGAAGTAATCGTTCCATCACCTTTTTCAGTATAAGATACACGAACATTAGCTCTTAAATTAATAGCTGGTCTTAATCCATATTGGAATGTTGAGGCATTAAAACTTAACTTACCATCACTATTCACATAATAAACATAAGAACCACCCTTTTGGGTTGCAAGCCACCAACTACTTTGATTATTTAAATAGCTAGTTGTAAGTCCCATTTCTTTAATAGACTTATCATTAATCAAATTATACTCATAAGCATTAAGTATTCCAATAGTACTACTTACTGACTTTTGATTAACTAACTCCTTAGTAGGAACATCAGCACTAACTCCAACATTCCACATCGCATCTTTTACTAAATAAGAATCAAACTCTTTTAATCCCTGATAAAAAGTTTCATTAAGATATTTATCAATATTCCCATCTTTATAAGAATTATTATCTTTAGGATTAAAACTAATATCCAAAATTGAATTTGTTGCTAATAATTTAACAGTATTAGTATCATTATTCTTTGATATAACTTGCCAAACACTTCCAGCAAATGAAACATAATTTTTAGAACAAGCACCAACTAAATAAGTATCTGTGCCATCATCATAAACCTTGCAATTACTTCCTATATCAGTAAACACTTTATTAGCAACTATACTATCACCCTGAATAGGTTCAACAACAACTTTACCATGAAAATGTTTACCTGAAGATTCTGCATCCATACTAGAATCTAACCAAACACGAACTTCGTGAATATCACTATCTCCTTGAACTAAAGCACCTGTATAAAATAAATAATCAGAGTCAGCTACACTAGATAACAAAACAGGCTCTTCATTATCAAATTGAACTTTAATAAACTTTCTATCAATTTGATTATTACTACAACCATCAGCATCAATAATTGTTTCATCATCTTTTATTTTAACAATATACATAAAAGGATTCTTACCATTATTTTCTACACTAAATCTATATGGTGTCAATTTTTTTCCTTCGCTATCCGACATTGGCTTCTTAGAAGTTAAACCTAATGTTTCTCCATATCCTGTACCACCATCAACATAACTTACATCCAAATTACCAACGGACATTAAATTATAACCATCTCCTTCTCCTATAGAAGTAAATAATCCATAGCTATAAGACAATGTCGAAATAACAACCAAAAAAACAGAAACTACTACAAACAATGTTTTTCTATTATTTAATATTTTTTCTTTCATTAATATCAATCCCTTACTATTTAATAGTATATCATGTTATAAGCTAAAAAAAAAGACTTTTAAAACGATTAATTTTCAGTTGTCCTTTTCTTTACTTTGATAAGTTCTTTATTATCTGAAAATAAACCATCAAGTCTTTGTTCCAACTGGTTAATTAAAACATTTTCATCAACTACTTTTTCTTTATTAGAATCTGTTATACTAGTATCTATAACCATGTCATTTGACAATACAAAATTATTATTAGTTCCTACTTCAATATCATTAATAGAATGATTTAAATTACAACGAATATTAAGGTAAGCCTGTTGATTAGCTAATAAAGTAAACACATCTCTATTTTCATGTCTCTTAGCACTCATAATAGCACTTTCACCATCTAAATATCTCATATTAATATCAGCATTTAAAAGGATTAAAACTTTTAACATATCTAAATTTCCATATTTAGCACAAGCCATAACTGCCGTTGTTAAATAATTATTTGTTTGATTAACATTGGCTCCTGCTCTAATTAAAAGTAAACCAGTCTGAAAATAATTTTTTCTAGCACATACTAAAAGAGGAAAAATACCCTTATTAGGTGTTTTATATTCAATATTAGCACCATTCATAATATGACTTAATACTTTATCATATTGATCATCTCTATAACTTTTACTAGATAATAAATTTACGAGATCCTTTCCCAAACTATCTGCTTCTTCCGCTGAAACTTGTTTTATATTACTTTTGAAATGAGCTATACTAGATGAATCTATATAATAGCTTTTTAACTTTTCAAGATTTTCATCCTCTAATTTTTTTAAATTTATTAAATTCATACTAATATCTTCCTTTTTCCAACAGTAATTTCTTTAGAAACACTTTTTGTCTGCTCTAAATCACCACAATTTACACAATCTGCAAGTGGTCCAATACCTCCAATATCTTCACCAGTTATATCATCATTCATAACTACATGATAAGTATTAGCTTTTACTTCTTCATAATCTATGTGATTATCATCATATATTAAAGAGTTAAGTGTATAACAACCATCTGCACTACCAAATACTTTAGTCGTAAGTTGTTTAACGTTTTTTTGTTGATTATTATATATTTGAGCTAAAATACTAATATAGTTTCTGATATCTTTTACATAAGTTGATGGCATAACAACCTGACTTGCCATAATACGAAAGCGGCGATTACCATTATCATCATAATCATTGATAGAAATTAGTTTTATATCGCAATCCTGACGTAATAAAATTCCATTTTCATATATTGTAATACCTAACATACTGGCATTTTCCACTAATTTTTGAATATATAAATGATGTGCTAAGTTAGGCATATATATTTCACAGATGTCTGTCCAATCATTATTATGTACCTCGAATATATTATATCCGCGTTTTATATTTAATGATTCATCTTCAAAGTTTCTTATTACATTAGGATAATCATTTCTTAGAATCAATCTTTGTTCTCCTATAGTAATATGTTCTAATTCTTTGTTAATTAAATCCTGCTTTTGTTTCTCTAAATCTTGAAACTTACTTCTATATTCATCTATTAGAGCTTGTACCTCTTCTATTTTCATTTGAAGTGTATTAACTTCATTATCAAATAAATTAGTTCTTATCATTTGTTTTAAATTAACAGCTTCAGTTGAATCAGCTTCATTTTTCATTTCAGTTATCAATTTTTTTAATTTAACATCGTTTTCATTGGTAGATTCATTTAATGTCATTTCAAATGTATTAATATCATCTTGTACTTTTAACATGCTTTCTACTATATTATTATAAATATCACTCTTTAAAAACTCTGAATCTTGAAGTAATATGACAGAATCAATTATGGCCTGCTTACATTCTGAACATGATGGAAGTTTAGTATACAATTCTTTATGATTATAGATATTTTCATATATAAATAAAACAAGATTTAAAAGACTATCATCAATATTTTCGGCTTTAACAAATTTTTCTAATATCATATAAAGTCTCTCTGGAGTCATATAGTCCAATCTAAAAATTGTATTTCTTCTCATCATTGGTTCTGATAAATCTTGCCTTTGATTATTTTTACAAAGTAATACTTGAAGTCTTCCTCTATATTCTGGTTTTATTGAAACATCGCCATGTTGTATTGTATTTATAAGCCCTTCTTGAAGAAAATTATTAAAGAAGGTATCTGTTGCATCTCTTGCTTTATCATATTCATCCATTTTTAATATAACAAAATATCCGTTATTTACAAAATTAATAGCTTCGATTATTTTACCTGGAATTCTTATCTTATTGATATTTTTTTCCAAAGATGCTACTACATCTATATCTTCATAAAGATCACTTTTACCTGTTTCTGCATCTAATTGAAAGTTAATATATTTAACTTCTTCATTTAGTAATTCTGCTGCAACTTTACAGTATGTATCAACAAAAAATGATTTACCTGCCCCACTTGGTCCATCTAAACAAGCTGAATAAACATCTTGTCCTATTGATTCATTATTCACTAAGTGTGTTAATGCTATATAAGCTTTAGCTAGAATATAATCAGTTAAATAATATCCATGTTTTTCAAATAAATTTTTGACTTGTAATCTTGTTAATTTACTAGTTGTATTCATCTATATCCCTCCTTTTTTTATTTTACACAACGTTTTAAAACTATTAGTATTAACTTCTACTAATCCATCCTGAATTGATTTTTCATCAGATACTTGATAAACAAATCCCTTGAAATTATTCAGATTTGTTTTTGATAGTAATCTTTCAAAACAAAACCAATAAACTTCAGCATAATTTGATAAATTTTTAATCTCACAGATTGGATCACAATCTGAAAAGACAACGCATTTTTCAGCTTTTTTCATAATAAGATAATTATCAAGGTCTTTGTTTACTAATTTATATTTTATCTTGGAATTTTTCTTAATATCATCTTCACTATTCATATATCCTACACTTATTAAAAAATCAACAAATGAAACAACATCTAATGATTTATCTATCTTATCAATTTGAACATTAACACACTCATTAAATCCTACTAATACTTTAACATCTTTTTTAAGTAATTCTATTGCTAGTACTGTCAATAGATTAGTATATAAACTCATGCTCCCTGATAGGTCAAAATAAAATGATAATGGAACCAATTCATTTTGACCATTTTGATAGTCATATCCATATTTGTCTGTTAATACTTTTGTTAATTGATTAGTCTCTAGATGTACTAAAACATCTCTTACTTTCCATTTATAAAAACCATCAGTCTTTTCAAGTGATGTTGCTCTATGATTTAAATCAGATGTATTTAAACAAAATCTTTGATTTAGAAATTTATTAATTAGCGTTCTTATCGTGCTATTTGAAACATTTATAGTCCCTGTATTAATAGCATAACTATTACCTTTAGGTCGATCTTTAAATGATGAAAGTTCACTTATTTTATCAAAAAATTTACGTTTATGCTCATCATTTTGTTGAGAGGTATTATCATCTTGGCAAGATTCATTAGTAGTTTCTTCAGTACCACCTGATTCATTAACATCATCTGATTTTTCAGAATCTCCTAATTCAAGTGACTCATTACTATCTAATGAAAAATTAGAATCATCATTACCTATTTGATTATCTTGATTTGAATCATTACCATTTTCTTGTTGCCTTATAGCTTCAAAATCTTCACTTGCTTGACTACTTTCACTTCTAATAGTTTCTTCAATACTACTAGATTCATTAACATCATCTGATTTTTCAAAATCTCCTAATTCAAATGACTCATTACTATCTAATGAAAATTCAGAATCATCATTACCAATTTGATTATCTTGATTTGACTCATTACCATTTTCTTGTTGCCTTATAGCTTCAAAATCTTCACTTGCTTGACTACTTTCACTACTATCAGTTTCTTCAGTACTACTAGATTCATTAACATCATCTGATTTTTCAAAATCTCCTAGTTCAAATGACTCATTACTATCTAATGAAAATTCAGAATCATCATTACCAATTTGATTATCTTGATTT
>CATKEA010000063.1 GCA_949746915.1 uncultured Bacilli bacterium | reverse complement strand
TAATATTATTAAGTAAAGGGTGATATAGTGAAAATATATAATACTTTAAGTAAAGGATTAGAAGAGTTTATTTCACACGATGATGTTGTTAAAATATATACTTGTGGACCTACTGTGTATAATTATTCTCATATAGGAAATCTTCGTACTTATATTTTTGAGGATATTCTTGAAAAGGGAATGGAATACTTAGGTTATACAGTTAAAAGAGTAATGAATATTACAGATGTTGGTCATATGACTAGTGATGCAGATACTGGTGAAGATAAAATGCAAAAAGGAGCAATTCGTGAGGGAAAAACAGTTTATGAAATTGCGCAGTTTTATACAGATGCTTTTTTTAGTGATACTTCAAAACTAAATATTAGAAAACCTGCAATTGTTTCTAAGGCTAGTGATCATATTGAAACCTATATTAAAATGATTTCGAAGATGTTAGATGATGGATATGCATATAAATCAAATGGTAATATTTATTTTGATATTAGTAAGGCTTGTGATTATTATAAATTGTCTGGAAAAAATCCCGATGAATTGATGGTTGCTGTTCGTGATACTGTTAGTTTAGATGAGTCAAAACGTAATCCTTATGATTTTGGACTTTGGTTTACTGTATCAAAGTTTGCTAATCAAGATATGAAATGGGATTCTCCATGGGGAGTTGGTTATCCTGGATGGCATATTGAGTGTTCTGGTATTTCATATGAATATTTAGGGGAGTATCTTGATATACATTGTGGTGGTATTGATAATATTTTTCCACATCATACTAATGAAATTGCTCAAAGTGAAGCGTTTTTAGGTCATAAATGGTGTAGTTATTGGATGCATGCGGGTCATTTAAATGATAAAAATGGTAAAATGAGTAAATCAAAAGGTGAATTTTTGACGCTTGGTTTATTAGAAGAAAAAGGATATAATCCTTTAGTTTATCGTTATTTCTGTTTGGGTAGTCATTACCGTAATAATTTAGAATTCTCGTATGAAGCTTTGGATGGAGCAGCCTCTGCTTATGCAAAATTAAAGAGTAGAATTAAGCAACTTGATAGAACTCCAGACCTACATGATGATAAATTAGATTATTATCAAGATCAATTTAAAGATGCAATTGCTAATGATTTAAATACTTCATCTATGTTAACTCTTGTTTATGATGTTCTTAAGGATGATGATTTAACAGATTTTACGAAGCTTTATTTAATTGAGGATTTTGATAAGGTTTTGTCTCTTTCTTTGATTGAAGATAGTAAAGAAATAGATGAAAAATTAGAAAAGGAAGTTCTTTCACAGATTGAATTACGTAATGAGGCAAAGAAGAATAAAGATTATAAAAAGGCAGATAAAATTAGAGATGATTTGTTAGAAAAAGGTATTAAATTGATTGATGGTAGAGATGGTACTACATACGAGTTAATATAAAAGATAGGTGGGATTGCTATTGGGATTTTATTATTATGATTTGACTGGTTATGTTTTAATGTTTTTAGGGCTTGGTATTGCTTTATTGGCAGAATTTTATGTTAATAGTAGATTTAGTAAGTATAAAAGTATTCAAAATAAATCTGGTTTAACTGGAGTAGAGGTAGCTAGAAAGATATTGGATGAAAATGGATTATCTGATGTTTATGTAACAGAAGTAGATGGTATATTGTCAGATCATTATGATCCTAATAGAAAAGTGGTTAGACTTTCTCATGAGATTTTTCATGGTACTTCTATTGCTTCTAGCAGTGTTGCTGCTCATGAGTGTGGTCATGCTGTCCAAGATAAGGAAGGATATTTTCTTATTAGAGTTAGGGGTTATATATTTCCATTTGTGACTTTGATTTCGCGTTTTGGTTATATTGCTATTATGGTTGGATTTTTATTTGGAATAATCGATCTTGTCTGGGGTGGAATAGGGTTATTGATGGTAATATTAGTTTTTCAACTTATTACTATACCTATAGAGCTGAATGCTTCTGAAAGGGCAAAAAAGTTTCTAAGTGATTATAAATTGCTTAATAAAAATGAATTAGATGGTACTAGTGATATGTTAAAAGCAGCAGCTTACACATATGTTGCTAGTTTAGTAACTACAATTCTTGAACTTTTAAGACTTATTCTTATGGCAAGTGATAGGGATGACAAATAATTGTGTCATTCTTTTATTTTGTATGAAAATTAATAAGGCTTTAAAATGTAAGATTTTATGGTGGTGTATAAATAATGAAAGTCCAGATATAGAAAGTACAATATTAATTGTATAGATAAAAAATTTACTTTTATGTGAAGTATGAAGATTTAGTATGCCTGTTAAGATGAGCAAATCGAAATTTTTTCTTTTGTCCAATTGTTATTTATGTTATACTTTTGGTGGTGATTTGAATTGAATGTTTTAGAAGTTAATGTGTTAGTACTTGCTTATCTTGGTGATACAATTTATGAAAATTATATTAGAAGATACTTGATTAGTAAAAATATTTCGAATGTTAATGATTTGCAAGTAAAGGCTACTAATTATGTAAGTGCTAAAAGTCAGGCTGCGTTTATTAAAAAATTGTTAGAGGAAGATTTTTTTACCGAAGAAGAAATTTCTGTTATTATGAGAGCTAGAAATTATAAAAGTAAGAGTCATCCTAAAAGTTGTGATATCATTACTTATAAATATGCAACTGGTTTAGAAGCTTTGATTGGTTATTTAGATTTAGTTGGTAATACTTCTAGAATAGATGAAATAATGGATAGAATAGTAGGTGTTTAAGATATGTTGGTTTATGGAAAAAATGTAGCATTATCTTTTTTGGAGGAAAATAAAAAAGTTAAAAAAGCTATTTTACAGGATGGATTTGCAGATGAAAAATTACTTAGTTTATTACAAAAAAAGAAAATTTCCACAGAATATGTGGATAAATTTAAAATTTCTGAACTTGCAAGTGGAAATCATCAAGGTATAATACTTGATGTAGAGGATTTTAGGTATAGTGATTTAGATGATATTATAGAAGATGATAATTCAATTATTGTTTTGTTAGATCATTTAGAAGATCCACATAATTTAGGTGCTATTATTAGAACTTGTGAGGCAGCTGGTATTTCTGGAATAGTTATTCCAAAAGATAGAAGTGTATCTGTAAATTCAACAGTTATGAAAACAAGTGTAGGTGCTGTTAATAATATACCAATTTGTATGGTTACTAATTTAAAACAAGCATTAGATAAGTTAAAAAAAGAATGTTATTGGATTATTGGTACTGATATGACTGATAGTGTTGATTATAAAGAATTAGACTATCGAGGTAAAGTTGTTTTGGTTATTGGTAATGAAGGTAACGGGATTAGTAAATTAATTAGAAAAGAATGTGATTTTATAGCTAGAATCCCTATGTATGGAAAAGTTAATAGTTTAAATGCTTCAGTAGCAGCAGCACTTATGATTTATGAGGCGGTTAGACAACAAAAGGGATAGGGATGAAAATGGATTACAAAAATTATAATGATTATGAGATTATGTATATGATTGAGGAGAATAATGATGATGCTCTTGATATTTTGTATCAGAAATATATGCCAATTGTAAAAAGTTATGCAAAGAGATATATTTCGGTTGCTAAAAGATATGGTATTGAAATTGATGATTTAATACAGGAAGGAATGTATGCAATATATAGAGCACTTAGAACTTATAGTACTTCTCATGATACCTTGTTTTATACTTATGTTGATTTTTGTATACGTGGCCGAATGAATAATTTACTTAGACTTTCTAATAGTAAGGGTGCTTATACTCTTAATAATTCATTATCGTTGAATGAAGTTACAAGTGATGGTAGTGAATATTTATATTTAATATCTGATAATGATGCATTAACACCTTATGATTATTTATTAGAAAGTGAAATTAGTTATTTAGTAAAAGAATATTTATATAATTTAAAGTTTGAGGATTCTATTATTTTTGAACTTAGGATGAATGGATTTAAAAACAGGGAGATATCGAGTCTTTTAGATGTTGATTCAACATTTATTAGTAGAAGAATATATAAATTGAAAAAAGAATTTAGAAAATTTCTTTTGTCTTATAAAAAAGTTTAAATTTATGATATACTTATAATAGGTGAATATTATATGGATAATAGGGTAAATTTAATTGAATATAGGAGAAGTTATCGTAGTAAGGAAGAAATTAGAAATATTTTGTATAATCTTTCAAAAGATATGAAAAGGCATCATCAAAATGGCGAATATATAGATGATTTTTCACCTAGAACTATAAGTGTATGTTGGACAAATCCAACAGATGTTGTATTTACAAAGTATAGACGTTTTGGACAGATTCCACTTTCTGATATTATTACTTTTAAGATTAATGATATAAAAAAGTTGTCATTACTTGCTTTTTGCTTATTCTTAGATGATTATGATTTGGAAAATGGCTTATTAAATATGGATGTTGTTAAAAATAGTATTGGAGATAATTTAAATATATTTATAGATATTGATAGAGATTATTATAAAAGTGTTTTTTCTAGTGGGAATATGTTTTATTATTGTGATTATGTAGATGGAAGAATATCTAAATTAGAAGATAATAATAAAAATTCTACTATGAACAGTGAATTGGGTGTTGCTAGTTATGTTATTTTGTTTTCTATTATGTCATTAACACTTATAATGATGTTATTGTTTTTTTCTATTAAGGTGTTTTAGGTTTGATAGTTTTTACTAATAATTATTGACTATTATACTTTTTTGTGTTATTTTAATGGTGACACGAAAAAGTGTTTTTTATTTTAGAAAAAATATTACTTTAAAAGGTGGGTAAAAAATGGCAAAAGTTGTTAAATCAACAAGAGAAGTTCTAGATATTGATGAAGAATTAAAAAAAGTAAAGAAAACAACTCCAAAAGTTGAAGAAAAGAAGGAACCTAAAGAAAAAAAGAAAAGTGATACAAAATCTAAGAAGAATAAATCTTCTAAGGAAAAAAAAGGTATTTTTAAATTTTTTAATAATGTTAATTCTGAGGTTTCAAAGGTAAAATGGCCAAGTAAAAAAGAAATGATTAAGTATTCTGTTGCTACTATTTCGTTTGTATTGTTTTTTGGAATTTATTTTTCACTTATAAACTTAATAGTTGCAGCTATAAAGATGTGGGTGTAAGTTATGGATAAGCAATGGTATGTAGTTAATACTTATTCTGGACATGAGAATAAGGTAAAGGAAAAGTTAGAGATGCGTGCTGAATCTATGGATATGCAAGATTATATTTTTCGTGTAGTTGTTCCTGAGCAAACAGAAGTAGAAGTTAACAAGGATGGAGTCAAAAAGGAAAAACTTAGAAAGATGTTTCCAGGATATATTTTGGTTGAAATGGTTATGAGTGATGAAGCATGGTATGTAGTTCGTAATACACCTGGTGTAACAGGATTTATTGGATCTAGTGGAAAAGGGGCTAAACCAACACCACTTCAACCATATGAAGTTGATAATATTCTTACAACTATGGGTATTAGTAGATTTGATGTTAATAAAGAGTTAGAAGTTGGTGCAACAGTTAGAATTGTTGTTGAACCATTTGTTGGGATGTTTGGTAAGGTAGAGGCTATAGATGTACCAAATCAAAAAATTACTTTGTCTGTTGAATTATTTGGTCAAGAAACTTCAGTTGAAGTTGGTCTTAATGAGATAGAATTGACTAATGGGAAATAAATTTGGATAAAAAATGTGGAAAACTTTAATAAATGCTTGATTTAATTAGAGTTTAGTGTTATTATTTAGGGGCTATATTGTTTTATATAGACAAAATTAGTGGGAAGCAAACGAAGTTGTTTGAAAAGACAAGATGCGGAAATGTTAGCTATTTGGACCACTCGCGAAAACGAAATAAAAATTTATAGGAGGTGTTTTTCGTGGCAAAAGAAGTTGTAAAAAAAGTTAAATTACAAATTGCTGCTGGAAAAGCTACACCAGCTCCACCAGTTGGAACTGTTTTAGGACCAGCAGGAATTAACTTACAAGAATTTTGTACTAAGTATAATGATGCAACTAGAGATCATATGGGAGATATATTACCAGTAGAAATTTCTATTTATGATGATAGAACGTTCGACTTTGTAGTTAAGACTCCACCAGCTGCATTTTTACTTAAGAAGGCTGCAAAAATTGCAAAGGGTTCTGTTAAAGGTGTCAATGAGCCTGTTGGAACAATTACTACTGCGCAATTAAGAGAAATTGCAGAAACAAAATTACCTGATTTAAATGCTTACACAGTAGAAGAAGCAATGAAAATTGTTGAAGGTACTGCTCGTAACATGGGAATTAAAGTAGAAGATTAATATTAATTTAAAACATATAGGTTTATTACCTATGTGGGAGGAAGAGTCCGCATTAAGTACTGTCCGTTTATAACCACATAAGGAGGAATTAAAGTGAAACAAAGAGGAAAAAAATATGTTGAAGCTTTAGGAAAAGTAGAAAAAGGAAAAATTTATACTAAAGATGAAGCCGTAAAATTAGTAAAAGAAACTTCTGTTAGTAAGTTTGATTCTACTATTGAAGTTGCAGTTCGTTTAAATCTTGATACTAAAAAGGCTGATCAACAATTAAGAGGTGCTATTGTATTACCACATGGTACAGGAAAAACTAAAAGAGTTTTAGTTATTGCTAAAGGTGAAAATGCTACTAAAGCAAAAGAAGCTGGAGCAGATTATGTTGGTGATGTTGATATGTTACAAAAAATCGAAAAAGAAAATTGGTTTGATTTTGATGTAATGATAGCAACTCCAGATATGATGCCACTTCTTGGTAAATTAGGTAGAATTTTAGGACCTAAAGGATTAATGCCAAATCCTAAAACTGGAACTGTTACTGTTGATGTAGCAAAAGCTGTTCAAGAAGTAAAAGCTGGACGTGTAGAATATAGAACTGATAGTTATGGTAATGTACATGGAATTATTGGTAAAACTTCATTTGGAGAAGATCAATTAAAAGAAAATTTAGAGGCTTTTGTTGCAGCATTGTTAAAAGTTAAACCTTCAACAGTAAAGGGAGACTATATTAAGAATGTTAGTATAGCTAGTACTATGGGTCCTGGAATTAAAATTGTTACAAATTCTTTTGACAAATAGTAATAGTTAGTATATAATACAATTAATTTATTGGTGCCATAGACAGCAGG
>CATKEA010000062.1 GCA_949746915.1 uncultured Bacilli bacterium | reverse complement strand
TGTAGGAAGTGCTATGTAGTTGTGTTTTTAAAGAGGTGATATTTCTATGTTTTTTAATATAATAAATTATAATAGTTTAAGAGAAATGGCTACAATTTTAATTTGCCTTATTTTAGCCTTTATTTTGGTTTTAATAAATAACAATATTTTCAGAAAAAAAATTAAAGGTATTGATTTAGCAGTTATTGCATATATTATGACGTTGATTATTGATTTTTTCTTTTTAGGATTTCCATATGAGCAAAAACTATTAAAATTTACAAATTTTGAGGATGCATTTAAGTATAATTTTCCAAAAGAAAGCATATATAAAACTTTTGAGGGTGATAATTATGTTTATATTTTATATAAAACTAAGAGAAGGGAAGCACCATATCATTTAGTTCATTATGTCAAAAAAAATAATAGATGGTTAATTCTTGATTCTTATTCTGCAGAGTCTGATCAGTGTAGAACAACTATTTTTAAAAATTATATGGTAAAAATAAATAAGATTGACGATAGTAATCTAGCAGTTTTGGTGTCATATACTGCACATGATAATAGGTCAGTTAAAGTCGAGGATTCTATTGGTTCCAAATTTCAAACATTTCCTATTTCTGAAAATTCTTCAGATGGTATTGATTATGTTAGTATAGCATTAATTAAGAAAAAAATTGATGATGATTATGTATTAACAATTGATGGACATGAATACATTCCATTTAAAGATAAAAATGGTGATAGATTTCTTAGATTTTTGCCCTTTGATTTCAATTGATAATATGTACTTTATATTAGGTTATTTATAGTTGTTTATTTTAAATATTTATAAGTAGATATTATCATATAAAGTGGATTTATGTATTATGAAATTGAGAGGTATGAATATAAATATTGTTAATAATTAATTTTGTGAAGAGTATTTAGGTAAAACAAGTACTCTTTATTTTTTTGATGAGTTATAACTGTGATATTTTAGAAGTATCTATAGTTAATTAGTAAAATGATATTAATTTACATAATGGTTACGATAATTGTGGTAATTTGTTAACTAGATGTATGACAAGATTAGAAAATGGTGCTATAATAAAGACAGACAGTTATCTATATGAAAACTCAGAGTGGGAAGATTAATTAACTAGTTTTGATGGAAAAGGAATCACTTATGATGCTATAGGTAATCCATTTAGATACAGAGGATATTACTATGATAATGAAACTGGTTTATATTACTTAAATAGTAGGTATTATAATCCAGAGTGATGCAGGTTTATTAATGAGGATGAAACAATAGGTGAGATTTGTGGCAATTATCTTGGCCATAATATGTATCAGTATTCCTTTAATAACCCAATTAATCTTTTGGATTCTGAAGGTTCTTGGCCGAAATGGGCAAAGAAAATAGCGGCCGCTGTTGCAATAGTAACTGTTGTAGTATTAACTGCTGTTGTGGTAACATCTACTGCAGGAGTTGGAACTGTACCTGCTGTTATAGCTTGTGGCGCTGTGTCTAGTAGAGTGAAGAATGGTAATTGGAATGATTCAAAGGAGGCAGCCTTAAATGGAATGGGTAATGGTGCCTTAGCTGGTACAATCGGTGGTACAGTATCTGGAACCGTTTCGTCTAGTGTAAAAGTTTATAATGCTGCATCATCGTGGAGTGCTGGAGGTACATATAGCAGTGGATATAATTCAATGGTTAATCACTATGAGAGACAAGTTTTAAATAAAGGTTTTTCTGATGGAAACAATGTTATAAATTATACAAACGACGCACTTAACTTTGCAAATAGAAATTCGGAGGTTTTACAATTTATCAATCCATCACGAGGTACTATGACTTCAGCGTTTAGAAGTCCATATATGGATGGCGTTCAGGGAGGCTGGTTTACCAGCGATGGTAAAATATTAACATTTTGGTATAAATAGGTGATTTTAATGAGTAATATAACAAAGAATGAAAAGAGAATTTTAAAATGTTTTTTGAAGTTAAATGAACCTAAATTTGTTAGCGATTTAGGTTTAAAATATGATATGGATTATTATTATGGTACAATTAATAAAATAATAAAAAATGTTGATTCTAATAAAATTTTATTGGAAGATTACGAAAAAACAATAAAGGAGGCTATTTTAAAATATATAGAAAACTATGGAAATTATGATGATATAATTTATTATCATTTTATGGAGATATCATATGCTATTTTTTGTAAATATTGTGAGTAGTTTTCAATTCAAAAGGATACTGTGTGGAATACAAATACATAGTATCCTTTTAATTTTATTTGAAGAAGAGTTTATTGAAATTAGTGCAACGTATACAGATGATGGAAGATTTGTAGGTAGTGTTACTGATAGCAATTTTAACAAGACTTTGTATGAGACAGATAATGTAACTGGTTTATTAAAAGGAACTACAATAGTTACTAATTATATGTATAATGATAGATGGTAGATTACTTCAGTTGAAAGTGGTGAAAAGTGTGTAAGTTATAGCTATAACAGAATAATTTACTTGATAAAATTAGTAAGGGTACGAAGGAATATAGGTTAACTTATGATGAGTTAGTAGAGGAAACTGATTATCTAAAGGGTATTAATTTACAGTATATTTACGATAATTGTGGTAATTTGTTAACTAGATGTATGACAAGAT
>CATKEA010000061.1 GCA_949746915.1 uncultured Bacilli bacterium | reverse complement strand
TTTGAACTTTTCATATATTACTTATGGATATTATTCTAATGCTAGTATTAATATGAAAAATGATAATACTTTAAAAGAGGCATCTAAGAATATTAAACATGGGGAGAAAATTAAAAGTGTTAAGATAAGAAAGTTGAAAGATGATATGTTTGCTGATGCTATGCCATATCATGATAATCATGAATATGTAGAAATAATGATAAGAAATTATTATGATTTACCAAGTGATATAAAATTTGAATATTATCAATAAAAATATTTTATTTTTAGATAAATGAGGATATATATTAAATATAGGAGGTTTTATTTGATGAAAGGGATAGTACTTGCTGGTGGAAGTGGAACCAGATTATATCCGATAACTGAGGGAATTAGTAAGCAGTTGATGCCTGTTTATGATAAACCTATGATATATTATCCTGTATCTGTTTTGATGGAAGCTGGGATAAGGGATATACTTTTAATTACTAAAGAAAGTGATCAGGATGGTTTTAAAAAATTATTTAATGATGGAAAAAAGTTTGGATTAAATATTGAGTATGTTGTTCAACCATCTCCAGATGGAATAGCACAAGCATTTGTTCTTGGTCGCGATTTTGTGGGTGATGATAATTGTGCTCTTGTTTTAGGTGATAATATTTTTTATGGTGATGACTTTGGAACTAAACTTAAAATGGCTAGATTTAATGTAACGAATGGGTATGCTACAATTTTTGGTACAAAGGTTAGTGATCCTGAAAGATTTGGAATTATGGAGTTAGATGGTGTTAATGTAAAAAGCTTGGAGGAAAAACCAAAATGTCCGAAAAGTGATTATGCAGTAACAGGGTTATATTTTTACCCTAATGATGTATTGGACAAGTCTATCACTTTGAAAAAGTCAGCACGTGGAGAATATGAGATAACTGATCTTAACAATCTTTATTTACAAGAAAATCGTTTGAAGGCTGAAGTATTAGGTGGTGGTTATACATGGTTTGATACTGGTACTTTTGATAGTCAGCTGGATGCTTCAAATATGATTAGGAGTATACAAAATAATAAAGATGTAGTAATTGCTTGTTTAGAAGAAATTTCTTATTGTAGTGGTTGGATGTCTAAAGATGATTTAGTTAAAAGAATGGATCAGATGAAAAATAATAGTTATGGAAAGTATTTAAGTAAAGTGTTAAGAAAATGTTGATTATAGCAAGTTGTTTGGAACTTGTTGCAATAAGAGAAGAATACTATTTTTTCTAGAAGGGTGGAATTAGAATGATAGCTTTTGTTATTTTACATTATAATAATTTGAAGGATACAATTGAATGTGTTGATTCAATAGAGGAGAATGTTTCTAGTGCTAAAATTGTTATTGTTTCTAATTCGTTTGATAATGATAAATTGAAAATTCTAGAAAAAAGGGTCGATAAAATTATCTATAATAATCAAAATTTAGGATTTGCTAAAGCTAATAATATAGGATGTAGCTATGCAAGAGAGATATTTAATCCAGATTTTATTGCGGTTATAAATAATGATACTTTGATTTTGGATAGTAATTTTTCTAAAATGATTGAAAATGATTATAAGAAATATAATTTTGATTGTTTAGGACCATTTATTAAAACAGATGGTGGGGATTCTGTTAATCCATTTTGTACTTATAAAACTGTTGATGAGGTAAAAAAGGCAATAAAAAATGCTAAAATGTGGTGTTTTATTTATAAAGTTAGTTTTTTTAGGTGTCTTTATCATTTTTATAGAAGAGTAAAGTATCATAATAGAAAACCAACATCTTTAAAAAATGGAAATACTTTTTGTATTGATGTTTCTCTTCATGGTTGTTTTTTAGTTTTTTCTAAAAAGTATTTTTCTAAGTATGATGACGTTTTCTTTAATGAGACATTTTTATATCATGAAGAGGAGTTTTTAGAGTATAGGAGAAGTAGTGATAATTTATTGTTTATTTATGATCCAGATTTAAAAATATTTCATAAAGAGGGAGCATCACTTGCACAAACAAGTTTGTCTAATCATAAGAAACAAATTTTTAGGTATGGAGAGATAATTAAGTCTTTAGAATTACTTTTGGATGTTATTATTAATAATAAAAGAATATGATTTGTGTTATAAAGTGAGTTGATAAGGATGAAAAAAATAGATTTAACAGTTATTGTTCCAGTATATAATTGTGAAAAATATATAAATGATATGTGTGCACAATTGAATAGTCAGACATATAAAGATTTTGAGGTTATATTTGTTGATGATTGTTCTACAGATAATTCTTATAAAATTTTAAAGGAAGCAGAAAAAAAGTATTCTTTTATAAAAGTTTTTAGAAATAAAGAAAATAGTGGTGCTGGGTATTCTAGAAATTATGCAATAAAAGAAACAACTAGTGAATATATAGGATTTGTTGATTGTGATGATTTTATTCCAGATAATTATTTTGAAGAGATGGTAAAGGCTATTTCTTCTAAGAAAACAGATATGGTACTTTGTGATATTAAAATTACTTATGCTGAGGGTTTTGATACATTACCAAGTGTTTATAATAATACCTGTCATAAAGTACCAGTATCTAAATTTGATATTATTAATAATAATTTGTCTGCAGCGGCTTGGAATAAGATAATAAAACGTGACGTTTTGGTTAACAATTTATTTTCAGAAGGAATTATAAATGAAGATATTCCAGCTATATTAGGAAGTATAATAGATTCAGAAAAAATAGATTATACTAACAAGACATATTATACTTATGTTCAACGAAAAACATCTATTCAAAATGGGACTAAGTTAAAGAAACGTTTTGATGTTTTTAAAGCTTTTGATGAACTGATAGAAAGAAAAAAAGATAATGATATTTTAAAGGAAGTCTTAGATGTTATTGTTTATAATCAATTAATTCTTTTCTTGTTTTATGGTATTCTTATTACTGATTCTAGGAATATTAGTAAGTTTTTGAAATTATTCGAAGATTCGTGTGATAAGTTTAATTATAGAGAAAATAAATATTATATAGATTTTATGAAAAAACAAACAGGGAAGA
>CATKEA010000060.1 GCA_949746915.1 uncultured Bacilli bacterium | reverse complement strand
ATTTATTATATAATTATAATGTAAGGTGGTAGATTATGAAGAAAAATAAGAAGTATGATGGTATAGATGAGGTTAATAGTGAAACTAGAATACCTAAGATAATAACTTATGTTTGTTTATCTCTTTCACTAGTTACTACTGTTAGTTATTTTATTTATACAATTATTACAAGCCAAAATATAGTTGATCAGTTATCAACTATTATAAGTATTTCTATTATGGCTGTTTTTACAATATTTTTTGTTATTACGTCTTTGTTTGCAGATAATAAAAGAGGACGTACATTTGTAATTATTGCAGCACTACTTTTAACTAGTTATAGTGGTTTTAATTTACTAGTTAGTTCACAAATTTTAAATTTACCTACACAAAACTATATGTTAGATTTTACTGGTAAACAGTTAACTGAAGTAGTAAGTTTTGCTAAGGAAAATGAAATAACACTTGAACAAGTATATGAAAATAGTGAATCGGTTAATGAATATGGTATCATTAATCAAAGTGTTACGCCTGGTACATTATTAAAAAAGGTTGATAAGATGACAATCACTATTAGTAGTGGTCCTAGCACAGATAAAGAAGTTGTTATTCCTAATATGCTCGGATGGCAAGTAGATCAAGTAATTCAGTTTATTGATGACAATCATTTAAGTAATGTAAGTATTGATTTTATCAAAGCAGATGATGATGTAGAAGTTGATACTATTATTGAACAAAGTATGTCTGGTAATATGAAACGTAATGCTGAACTTAAATTTGTTGCTAGTTTAGGAGATATTACAAGTGTTAAAATGACAGATTTAAGTAATTTAGACGTTTTCCATGCAATTACATGGATTAAAAGAAATAATTTGAAGTATGAAATAACATATGAATATAGTAATAAGATTGATAAAGGATTTGTTATAAGCCAAAGTGTTAAAAAGGGTGAAACTGTTAGTACAAGTGATACTGTTATAAAAATCGTTGTTTCTAAAGGAGCTAAAATTAAGGTTCCTAATTTAGTAGAAATGAGTGTTGAGGAAGTAACTAATTGGGTTGTTGAAAATAGTTTAAAAATTGTCTTTGATGAAGCTTATGATGAGAAGATTGAAGTCGGAAAAATTATAAGTAGTAATTTTATCGAAGGTAATGAGATTGAACAAGGAACACTTATTAAGATTGTTATATCTAAAGGGGTTCTAAAGATGGAAGAATTTACTTCTTTTAACGATTTTAAGACTTGGGCGGATAATAATGGACTTGTTTATAATTGTGAGTATCAATTTGATGATAAGGTAAAAAGTGGTAATATAATTAAAACTAGTCATAAGAAAGGTGATATTATAAAAAATAATGATACTATTACAGTTTACGTATCACAAGGAGCAAGTGTCAAAATACCTAATTTTGTTGGTAGTAGTAAGAGTACTATTTCTAATAAGTGTTCAAGTATTGGTTTAAATTGTAAATTCACTTATGGAGGATATAATAATTCTGTTGCTAAGGATGTAGCTACTAATCAATCAAAGAGAAGTGGTTCAGTGGTAAGTCGTGGTACTTCTATTACAATTACATTAAGTAGTGGAAAACCAGGAACTTGTTCTGCTCGTATCCAAGAAACTTGGTTTGAATTTGGTAATGCTAGTAAATCTATTTCAACAATCAAAAGTAAATTAAGTAGTCAATGTCCTGGTGTTAACTTTAATGTTATTGGTATAGCTGATAATTCGGCTCCAGTTGGAATGTTACATCCAAACTCACCTATTAAGGGAGAACAATATAATTTTGTTCAGGGTCAGACTTATACAATTTGGATTGTTCAATAAAAAGTTATTTAAAAGATGTTAAGCAAAAAATGTTTAACATCTTTATTTTTATTGTTATGGTAAACTAAGTTCATTGTCAGTTATACAAAAAATAATGTTGCTTAATCTAGTGTAATAAAAATTGTTATTTGTTAGCTAATAATTACTAGTTAATTGAAAAAAATATTGTTATTATTAATATATCAGATTTATATTTTATTAGTAGCAAAAAAACAAAATTTTCTTTATACATCTACTTAGAAAAGTATAATATAGACAACAATATGGACCAGTAAATAGTCAATGACAGATTGAAAAAAGGAGCATCTTCCAATGAAAATGCTCCTTTTTAAACCTCAAATTTGATAAAACGAGAAAATTTGGGGATGTAAAACTTGTTTTAATTAGAAATCAATTGGATACCTATTTTTATCTTAAAGTTAGTGTTCATAAACACTATATTTAATTCTTTAGGATTTTCTATATACAATAAATAGTTTTAACTATTTATTTACACAAGTTTATTGATATATTCTTATTTGTTTTCATAGATTTGATATGAATTATTTGCTGTTCCATTTCCACTATTTATAAGAATTCCAGAGTTGCATGTTCATCTCTTGTTGGTAAGACACTTTCCATTGTAATCCCATTGGACTCACTAAGCATCTTGACGCTGAAACATTTCGTTCTTATAGTATTTGGCTCTTTTTGTTTATATGTTTTCTGCCACAAAGCATAAGTTCCTCCTACTACACTTATTATTAGTAGTAACAGGATTCCTCCTAATATGCTTTTGATATGTTTCCTAAAGTCACCTCTCAGGTTTATTTTTTAACATACATTAAAGAAATTTAAAACTATTAGTTTAATTTCATAATAGTTATATTTATTAACTTAAGCTAAGTTCAAAAGGATTAGAATTAGAGCCATCTCCTGATATTATTTTAACATCTGTTTTTAAATATAATGCTGGTGTTATTGAAAGAGTTCTATTATAATTAATACTTGCTGTACTAACACTACCTACTGAACCTTCTCCCCCATTATATATATAAAAGATTGAATTATAGTCATCTAATTTCATAGACAAAGTCCACTGTGATCTATCTGATCTAAAAAGCCAACTATTTCCATAACAATCATATATATCATTCCAGCGTCCTAGTTGTCTATTTAAACAAGTTTCCCTAGTGTAACTTTCTCCTCCACTTGTTGCAAAACCATAATCACTTGCATACATTAGACCTATTCTACCTACCCAAGTTGGTTTCTTTGATGTTCTTTCACTATTTACAGCGGTTCCTCTTTCTTGCCTATAAAATTGCATTGCTGTATCTCCATTGGTTGGTGAATATTCATTGCCAGCATACACTCCATTAACTTCTCCAATATTCCATAATGTTAAAGAGGTCATTTCTTTCGCTTCTTCTGTGAATGAATTATAATATGTTCCATTAAGGGTAGCATTACTACTTGCTACTGCCCATGAATTTCTCGTTGCATCACTAGTATTCCAAGCCATATTTGTACTATATGGTGTTGCTTTGATAATCTTTACTCTTGATTCTCCTTTATCACTAGCATTTGTCTTCATATTATTCATTACTCCAATTATTCTCCATAATTCATTATTAAACCTTACATAATTATTGGGATTCTTTCCGATATATCTTAAATTATTGTCAGTTGTTTTATCATATACTAGTGATGGACTTCTTTGTAAACTCACTTTTTTTACATCGCTTATATTTCCAAATCCATCTTCCACCTTTATATAACATTCAAAATTGGCTGCACTCTTTACTACGGCATCTGCTATTCCATAGCTTAAACCTTTGTCTTCTGTGATAAATGTACTTTCATCTTGTTTTATATATGTTTCTCCATCTAAACTATAGTAATATTTTTTTACTCCTGAATAATCATCTTCTGATGTACTGGCATCAACTATAATATTGTTTCCTTCTTTTTTTATTGTTGCGTTTGCTACTGGCTTTACTTTATCTATTTTCTTTAATGAGGTAGTTATAATTGTTACTCTGCTTTCTAAAACCTTATTCATATACTCTTCTGTTGTTGGTGTATTTTCATCTAGCCATAGTCTTAAGGTAAAGTCTTTTTTTTCAGCCTTTTCTAAGTATCCGAATGATAATTTATAAGCAATTGTAGCATTGTCTAAGGTTTTTTCTACTTCTTCATTTTCATTTAAGAAGTTATCACTTTCGTTTAACATTGTTCTGATATGTTCTAAATTTTGAAGTGTTGTTGTATTTGTTAATTCTAGATTTATTTGATAAGATGCGGCATTTCCACAGTTATTTTCTATTGTAAACTCATATGGAATAAGTCTCTTTCCCTCTTCTTTTGTCATTGGATAAGCATTTTCTAAATATATTGGGTTTTGGTCTTTAAAAATTATTTTAAAACATCCACTTGTTATTTTATTTTCATCAGTTTGTTTTAATGTAATATTCCATAAGGCATAGCTTGTACCAATTATTAGTACAAGTGTTAAAGCTATTATAAAAAGTACTAATCTTTTATTACTAAAGTATCCCTCCCCCCAGGTTGATTTTTTAACATTTTCCACAGTTCCCATTTTATCACTCCTATATTATATTTCTATTATATTTTAACACACATTAAAAAAATTTAAAACTATTAGTTTAATTTCCTAATAGTTTTGTTTGTTAACTTAAGATAAGTTCAAAGGGATTAGAACTAGAGCCATCACCTGATGAAATTACTACATTTGATTTTAGATAAAGTGCTGGATAAACCGCAGCAGCACTATAGGCAGAAGTTACAATTACATAATTGCTACTGCTATAACTGTAAATTACAGAAGTATGGTAAGCACCATCTATAGTCGATGGCCCTAATAACCATTGATGTTCATTCTTTTTAGATATCCAATTATTATTAAAACATTCGGGCATATCATTCCATGTTTGTAAAGATTTAGTTAAGCAAGTCTCTCTTTTCGTATCAGCGCCACCACTTGTTGCAAAACCATAATCAGATGGATATATTAATGCAATTTTTCCAATCCATGAAGCCTTTCTAGTAACTGTATCATTGCACGACTTACTATAAGTACAATTCTTAGTTGCAGTTAAACTTCTTTCGATTTTGTAATAATTAAATGCATTAGTTTTCTCATTCGTTTCATTAATATTAAATCCTTCATTACCAGTATTCCAAAGTGTATCACCTATTAACATTTTTGATTCATCTGTGATACCATTGGTATTAAAACTACAAGATTTTGTTTGATTTTCACGCCCAATATAGCAATTTTGACCAGATTTTCTATTATAATAATAGTCATTTAATAAAGTATTTAAGTCTGCTTGACTCCATTCATTTATTCCATATCCACGATTAGTATTTACATCACAACTATCCCAACTGTATGAACCAAGAGAGCTATTTCTAATTATCTTTATTCTGCGCTCTTTTTTACCTGTTCCATCATCGACATTATTAAATACTCCAATAATTCGCCATAATTCATTATTAAATTTTATATAGTTATTGGGATTTGCTCCAATATATCTCAAATTATTTTCGCTTGTTTCATCTCTTACTACTTGTCCGTTTCCCTCTAAGCTAGCAATATAATTTGCAGAATCTATTTTTACTGTTACTGGTAATTCTTTTACATCACTTATATTTCCAACATTATCCTCTACCTTTACATATACTGTATAACTAGAGCCAGATAAGTTTTCAAATGTATAAGTACTTTCTGTTGACTCAATATAAATTTCTCCATCGATACTATAATAATATTTCTTTATTCCGCTTTCTGAATCAGATGAATTTGAAGCATCAACTGTTATAGTACCTACTCCACCTGTTGCTGTAAAACTTGTCGTTGGTGCTGTTTTATCTTTGGAGTAGCTTGTTATAATTGTAACTTTACTATTAAATGTTTTATTCATATATTCTTCGTTAATTTCTGAGTCCTCATCAATCCATAAACGTAATTCAAAGCTTTTTGAAGTATTTGGTGCTAAGTGTCCAATTCCTATCTTATATGATTTATTAGCATTATCTAGTGTTTTATCTACTTCAGCATTAGTATTTAATATTCTTGGTTCAGCTGTTTTTTCTACCTCATTCAATAATATTTTTATAATACTTAACTCTGGCAATGTTGTATTTTCTAACACTTCTAAATTAATTTGATATGAAGCCATTGAATTACACATATTAGTTATTGTAAACTCATATGGTACTAACTTTTTACCATCTTCATCGATAATTGGTAAGGCATCACCCAAATTTATTGGGTTATCATCTTTAAAAATTATTTTAAAACATCCACTTGTTATTTTATTTTCAT